>NZ_JBQGUZ010000012.1:0-114719 GCF_052078135.1 Acinetobacter lwoffii | reverse complement strand
GCGTTTAATTGGTTTTGGGAAAAAAGAAGAGTTTAAGGAAATTTTGGCAATTTTAAGAAAGCAGAATCCTGATAGGATAAGGGTTCTGTGAAATTTGTCGTGTACAGAGATGATGGATAATCCGATTCTGGTGAAATATGTCGGCATGGGTCATGGCGTACTGTTTGTGCTATTTCTGGTGGTGTTATTTGCGGTATGTGAAAAACAGAAATGGTCTCTCAGTATGTTTGTGATGGGTTTAATCGCTTCGATTCTACCTTTCGGTCCATTCCTGTTTGATATGAAACTGAAGAAGCTGGAACAGCCCGCTGAAGCTTAATTGTAGAATCCTAATATAATTAGATCAGTCAAAAGAAAATTCTCTCTCCCTTTGGGAGAGAGTTAGAGAGAGGGAACTTATTAAATACTTAACCTCACCCTAGCCCTCTCCTAAAAGGAGAGGGAAATTCAATACTGAACATATGATTTCAATAATTTATAAGTTCCCTCGATAAGGAATCAAAACTCCCCACGCTCCTGTCTTTCCAGCATTAACTGTTTGAGCTGCATGCGCGGCAAAGTAAACCAGAGTGCAATCAGAATCAAAGAGGCAGCACAGTAGGCCCAGATATCGTAGGCTTCATACGCCATCCTTACTGCTTCAATCACCACAAAAAAGCTGAGCATCAGGATAATAGAAACCGTCGCAGCCACCGTGCCTTTGGACACTTCAGAAGACATTAATGCAAAACGATACAGCACCGAAAAACTCACACCCTCACCCAGACTGATACAAGTGGTGCCGATAATCAGACAATGAATAAAATATTCTGGAATCAATAAGCCCATCATCAATAAACCGGTACCCAGCAACATCAGTGGCAGACCCAATAATACGGTTTTGCCCAGCGGTATTTTATCGATAATTTTTAGCAGAATCAGATTACCTGCAATCAGGCCGCCCAAGACCGGAAACTGCGCCAGACCATATTGCACGCTACTGAATCCAAATTGCTCGACCAGAATCACGGGTGACAGGGCAATCCATAACATCAAGGGCAGACTCACCAAAGGCAAGGCTACAGTCATGATCACAAAGCGTTTATTTTTTAAAACCTGTTTAAAGTCATCCAGAATATAGCTGACCGGCTGTCTGGGAATACTGACTTTCAGGTTTGGCATTTTGGCTTTCAGGCCGAACCAGCTCAGAAATGACAGAAATGCGATACCGATAAAGCCCCAATGCCAAGAGATATGATCAATCATAAAGGCACCCAGCACTGGTCCTAGCAAAGGTGCCAGCAAAGACACATTGGCCATCAGTGCCATGACTTTGATGGCATCACGTTCTTCAAAGCTTTCCTGAATGGCGGCATAACCAACGGCGGTAATAAAGGACAGGCCAAAGCCCTGTAAAAAGCGCAGGAATAAGAAACTTTCGATATTGGGTGTTAATAAAATAGCCAGACAGCTAATCGTGAAAAATGCCACACCACCCAGCAGTACCATTTTACGTCCAAGACGATCGGACAAAGGTCCCAGAATCGCTGCGACAAATGCCCCACCCAACAGGAAAAAGGACATGGAGGATGGTGCCCATGAACTACTTACGCCAAAATCACGGGTAATCGCCAGCATGGCCGGTTGAATCAGGTCATTACATATATAGACTGAGAATTCAAACAGGACCAGTGCCAGCGGGAACATAAGTGTGGCACGGGTCAGTTTTTGGGTGTGGATATTTTGCATGGGAGTTTTTATTGTCAGTCTGCCCGTTTTAACAGACTGAACTTTGTCTAAAATAGAAAGAAATAATTTTAGCAGATGAGATATTCAAACGCTCTGAATAAATATAACTGATCGTAGAGATAATCTTCCAAATAAAAAAGCGCATCCTCTAGATACGCTTTTAACCAAAATCTGTCTAAAGATCAAACACTATTATGGACAGACTGCTTTCTGGAAAGTCTTGGTATTTGAACCTCGTGCACAACGATACAACTTCTCGGTATTTTCCAGCATCCAGCTGTTATCTTCCCGTTTAAAATAATAAATGGTCTGTACCGAACGTACCGAATCATCCATTAAACCGGTTTCAGTGACTTTGACCTGTCCAATCGTGGGCGACTCTACCTTGTCAAAGAACTGCCGTAATTCAACCGTTGCCAGTTCCTTGCGTAAATCCGGTCTTAATTGTAAAACCTGTTCCAAAGGCGTATCCGAAGACGACTGTACCTTTGCAATGACCTGTTGAGCAGTTGCACAGCCTGAACCCAATATACCAAAAGCGAGAGTTGCGACTGCCAATATCCGGAACATATTATTTAACCCTTTATCGTCATTCTTATTCCAACCCATCATGCCGAGCTTCTTACTACAAAACCATTTAGACTCTGTAACTGTATTTACACAGCAATAAAAAAGCGCACCTTTCGATGCGCTTTTTTCAATTCCGACCGATTAAAGATCGAAAAGTTTACCCGGGTTCATGATGCCATTTGGATCGAACACTTTTTTCAGGGCTTTCATATATTCAATTTCTTCCGCCGAACGCGAATATTCAAGATATGGCTTCTTGGTCATGCCCACACCATGTTCCGCAGAAATTGAACCGTCATATTTTTTCACGGTATCAAAGACATACTTGTTCACCACCTGACATTTGGCAAAGAATTCATCTTTAGACAAATCAGCAGGTTTTAAGATATTTAAGTGCAAGTTACCGTCACCGATATGACCGAACCAGCAGATTTCAAAGTCTGGGTAATTCGTCGATACAATCGCATCAATTTCTTTAATGAATGCAGGAACGTGCGTGATCAGAACGGAAATGTCATTTTTGTATGGAATAAATGGCGCGATAGATTCAGAAATATCTTCACGTAAACGCCATAAACTTTCTACCTGATCCAGGCTTTGGCTCATTACGCCGTCCAGTACCCAACCTTGTTCCATGCAATGCTCGAAGATTTCCATCGCCTTGTCCATAATCGGCTCAAACGGCGCTTCAAACTCAAGCAATACATAGAATGGGCATTCAGTTTCAAATGGACGTTGCACGTGACCATGGGCCAAGACTTTCTGCATCGCCAGTTCACCAAAGAACTCAAATGCAGTCAGGTCAATTTTCGCCTGGAAGGCATGCAATAACGGCATGATCGCATCAAAGGCAGGTACACCCAGTACCATCACTTGCAGGTCTTGCGGTTGACGTTCAAGCTTGATTTCCGCTTCCGTCACCAGACCCAGCGTGCCTTCACCACCAATAAATAAATGTTGTAGCGCATAACCGGTTGCATTCTTGATCATACCTTTGTTCAGACGCAATACATCGCCCTTACCCGTCACAACGGTCAGGCCAAGTACCCAGTTACGGGTCATGCCGTATTTAATCACTTTGATGCCGCCAGCATTGGTGCCGATGTTACCGCCAATTTGCGATGAACCTGCCGAAGCAAAGTCAACTGGGTAATACATGCCCTGCTCTTCAGCATAGTTCTGTAACTGTTCAGTCACCACACCTGCCTGTACGCGCACCATACGATCTGCCGGGAAAAACTCCAGAATCTGGTTCATCTTGTCCATGCTGACCACGATCTCGCCATTGGCTGCGACTGCACCTGCAGAAAGACCGGTACGACCACCCGATGGAGTCACTGCAACATTAAATTGGTTCGCCAGTTTTACGATGTCTTGAACTTGCTCAGTTGACGACGGAAAAACGACGACTGACGGGTTTGGATCAAAGTGCTTCGTATGATCGCGACCCCAATTCTGGAGGCTGTCCGTATCGGTTTTAATACGGTTTTCACCCACAATTGCAGTCAATTGGGTCAATAACTCAGGGGTTAAAGCGACTGGAGCATTCATCGTTTGCAGACCTAGCATGATTTAAACAAGAGAGACTTCGCTGGTTCATTTGCACATTTTTTATGCATAAAAACATGGATACAAATCAGGCGAAACATGGTTATTAAAGCACCGGATCACGCTGCTTTAAAAGCATGGCGCAATATTATAAGCTATTTTTTGGTGTTTCCCGCGAAAAATGACAATTTTGATAATATACCTTTGAAAATGCAGATTTAAATCAAACACCATGATCATTATTATCAATATATCTTGCCAGAATAGCTGATGTGAGCGTCATTAAGGAAATGTATAACCGCCCCATTCCTGTGCTATCATACCGCGACTAAATTTGGCCTTTGTAGCGGAGCCGTAATGAGCCAACATCTTTCTCTACCTAAAGATAAAATCCGTTTTCTATTGCTAGAAGGCGTTCACCAGAACGCAATCGATACATTGAATGCAGCTGGATATACCAACATTGACTATCGCAAAACAGCGCTTGAGGGTGAAGCACTGAAAGAAGCGATTAAAGATGCACACTTTGTCGGTATTCGTTCCCGTACTCAATTGACTGAAGAGGTATTTGAAGCCGCGAACAAACTGATTGCAGTAGGCTGCTTCTGTATCGGTACCAATCAGGTCAATCTTGATGCTGCAATGCGTCGCGGTATTCCGGTATTTAATGCACCATATTCAAATACACGTTCAGTTGCTGAACTGGTATTGGCAGAAACTATTCTTCTTCTGCGCCGTGTACCTGAAAAATCAACAGATACACACACAGGCGGCTGGAACAAATCTGCAGTTGGTTCGTTCGAAACACGTGGTAAAACTTTAGGTATCGTAGGTTACGGTTCAATTGGTTCACAACTTTCTGTACTTGCTGAAAGCATGGGTATGAAAGTGATCTATTTCGATACAGTGACTAAATTGCCTTTAGGTAATGCACGTCAAGTCGGTAGCTTGGGCGAACTTTTGGCAAATGCCGATGTGGTTTCTCTACACGTTCCTGATGTTCCGTCTACACGTAACTTCATGACCAAAGATCAGTTCGCGCAAATGAAAGAAGGTTCAATCTTCATCAACGCGGCACGTGGTACCTGTGTCGTGATCGAAGACCTGGCAGATGCGATCAAATCTGGTCACATTGCTGGTGCTGCGGTAGATGTATTCCCGAAAGAGCCTAAAGCAAACGGTGAAGAATTTGTTTCTCCACTGCGTAACCTGCCAAACGTAATTCTGACTCCACACGTAGGCGGTTCTACGATGGAAGCGCAAGCGAACATCGGTCTGGAAGTAGCTGAGAAATTCGTGGCTTATTCTGACAAGGGTATGACGCTTTCTGCGGTGAACTTCCCAGAAATCGCATTGCCGTTGACTGAAGGCAAACACCGTTTACTGCACATCCACCAAAATATTCCGGGCGTGTTGTCTAAAATCAACAACCTGTTTGCTGAACAAGGCATCAACATCTCTGGCCAGTCACTGATGACTAAAGGCGATGTCGGTTACCTGGTGATGGATGTCGATGCTGCTGCATCTCATGAAGCACTCGATATGCTTTCGAATGTTGAAGGTACAATCCGCGCACGCGTATTGTTCTAATTCAATATTGTAGAAAAACCACAGCTCTCGGGCTGTGGTTTTTTGTTTTTAAGGTTTGTATTTTTAAACCTTTTTCAGCTTATGCTGCTCTTCCGCTATTCGAGCAATCGAAACCTATTTAGTCATGCTGAATTTTAAAATTGCACCTATTGTGCAAGCGCCACTAATTCTGTTGATCGCCATGATCAGTATGCAAAGTAGTGGTTCCTTTGCCAAATATCTGTTCGGTCAGTTTCCGATCCTGACTGTTTCCGCAATGCGTCTGCTGTTAGGCGCTATGATTTTGGCACTGATTTTTAAAATTTGGCGAATCCATTTCAGACAGATCAAGTGGCCAGCCATTATCAGTTATGGCATTGCTCTGGCCGGCATGAACCTCTTGTTTTACCTGTCGATTGATCGCCTGCCGCTGGGAATTGCTGTCTCTTTTGAATTTATTGGCCCCTTAAGTGTTGCCCTGTTTTATGCGCGGCAAAAATTCGACTTTGTCTGGGTCGGTCTGGCGATTCTGGGCCTGGTTCTGCTATTCCCTTTTGATCAGGCTGCCCAGCCGCTTGACCCGATCGGGATTGCATTTGCCCTAGGTGCCGGTGCTTGCTGGGCCTTATATATCGTTGCCGGCCAAAGACCTTCAGGCGTTTCTGGCAATCATACTGTATGCTTGGGCATGTTTGTCGGTATGCTGGTTTTGATGCCGATTGCGCTCTTTGCAGGCATGCCGGCACATACTTTTGAACCGATGAGTTTGCTGTATTTTGTGGCTTTGGCAGTACTGGCCAGTGCCCTGCCTTTCACTCTGGAAATGATCGCACTGCGTAATTTAAGCGCACTCAGTTTCGGCACCTTGATGAGTCTGGAACCCGCTATTGCCGCGCTGTCAGGTTTTGTATTCTTGGGGGAAACCTTGTTGTGGACGCAGTGGCTGGCATTGGCCACGATTATCAGTGCTTCAGTGGGTTGTACGGTGACGACCCAAAGACAGAAATCTTGAATAAAAATAAAGGCGCTAGAGCGCCTTTATTTAAGATCACTTATTTTCAAATTTTAACGTGGTGTTGCGTCTTTAATCGCAGTATTTAATGCAGTCGCTGCTGTCACATTATAGCCATCACATCCAGAGGCAAGCTGATCATAATTGTATTCTGTCCATTTGATCATTAAAGAAGTTACACCTTCTTGTTTATTCAAGTCATCCAAGGCAGCCTGTCTTGATTGAGCAATATAGTCGTCGTGATCAATATGTTCCCCATGTTCCGAGAAATCAACTGAATAAATTCCGCCTTGATATTCGATCGCACCGAAATATTTGTAATATTGCATAGCATCGTCTTTATATTCTGCCTTTTTATATTTCAAGTTAGCCATCGTGCCATCTAGAATCGTTTTTGCCATTTCTTGGACAGACGCTTGTGCCTGCCATTCAGCAAGTGTGCTAAAGCCAGTTTTTACTTCCGGATCAAATTCAATATATTCTTCTTCAGGATGTTCAGCCAGAAGACGGAAACATTTAGATCCATTCGGGAATTTGCGGGCCTTCTGCAAATCGACGAAACTGGTTGCAAACTCATTATAGTACTTACGCTCAGCTGTCGTATTATCACTGTTAAAGAACACTCTGGTCGCAGGATCATCATACATTTTCACCACAGCAATATTAGTACGTTCAGTTAATGCTTTACCAGACAGGTCATACCATGCTATGTGTCGATGATTGCTAATATTGTTCTCTGGTATCGTCACAGGACGACTCTTAAATTGAGTCGTCGTATTTTCTAATATTTTTTCCAGCTTATAGCCTAATGCTGTACGGGTGCGATCTGCAGGGAACACCCCTTTTGTTGTGACATAAGTTGAGAAGATCATATCTTCTTCAAGAGCGTATTCAGTATCAACAGCGCTGTTATCATCCGCATATAATATGCCGTCAGTAATTTTATTTTTATGACTGGCTAATAGAAGTTTTTGCGATTCCATCTCTGATCCATCAATATTCGGTAAGTTGAATTGATAGTTATAGAATTCAGAAATGGTATCTGATGCTCCATCACCCGGGGTTCCAGGATTGGTCGGTGCAGGTTGACTAGTGACTGGTTCATTACTATCAGAACTGTCGGAGCCACCACCACATGCTGCCAGCATGCAGCTAAAAATGGCGCAAGAGAGTATTCTTAATTTCATTATTATCTACCTTAATTATTTGATATTGTTATTTTAATGCTGTCCCGAAACACGGGATCTAAGATGTTTTCATTGTTATTTTAAAACTAACCCGAATCACGAGGTCTAAGATATTTTAATAAATATAAAAACAAGATCAATTTAAAAATTGATTAATTTGTAACCGCAATTACATAGAAGATTAACTTTGAATTTAAAATCTTTAGATATTTGATCCGGCTAAAATTTAACTTGATTGAATCAAAATTTAAGTTCGCCTCGGCAAAATATTTCCTTGCCCTACTCATTAAAAATTAACCAGTTTGCTATAATTTCACTTTGCCCTATTTCTCATTTTCACCCGCTCTGGGTAGAAGCTGCTTCCATGCCAAACGTCCAACTCCTTGCCGTATTGTTCATGGTCTTATCCATGACCTCCTACCAGATCAGTGCATCTTTTGCCAAACAGCTGTTTAGTGTGCTGGATCCGATTACTGTGACCATTTTAAGGCTGTGCTTTGCAGCAATTATTGTTGGAGTAATGTTCCGTTCCTGGAAAATTATTCCCCGTTTGCCTTTTTTGAAATGGCGAGATTTGCTCTGCTATAGCGCTGCTTTAGGGGTCATGAATATTTTATTCTATTTGTCTCTAGGAAGATTACCGCAGGGAATTGCAGTTGGTCTGGAATTTATTGGTCCGCTCGGCCTAGCCCTCATTTCGATTAAACATCGTAGTGACTATATTTGGGTATTGATGGCCATTTTAGGCATCGCACTGATGGTGCCATGGGGACAGGCTAATAGCAGTAATTTCGACCTGGTGGGCGCCGCCTGTGCTTTAGGTGCGGGTTTATGCTGGGCATTGTATATTTTCTTTGGCCAACGTGTGGTGCAGCAAAATATCGGCATGCATGCACTGACTATTGCGATCAGTATTTCAGCCTTATGCCTGTTACCGATCGGACTGTATAACAATGCTCCTGCCTTGATAGACACCCAGTATTGGGGCAAGGCGATTATCATTGCGGTTCTAGCCACAGCCATTCCTTATGCTCTGGATTTAAAAGCTTTGCAGCATTTAAACAAGACCAGCTATGGAACATTATCCAGTCTTTCTCCCGCCTTGGCTGCACTGACCGGTTTTATGCTATTGGGGGAGAAAATTACGTATCTTCAGACAATGGCACTAATTTGTATCATGCTGGCATCAGTCGGCGTGACGGTACGTGCCGCCCGTCAAGGATCGGTAGAGCGGAATGCCTAAAAGCCTTATTGGAATTTGAACAACTGATTAAATATTCTATCCATTCTGTGTTTTTACTTGCTTTGAAAGAAAAATATAGAAGACATAAAAAAGATGGCACTACTGCCATCTTTTTTATTTATTTGACTTGAATTCAAAGCTTAGCTTTGTACCAGCATATCTTTTTTCATGTCTTTATAACGCTGGTATTCATTCTTGTACTGCACTGCTAAAGCGGTCTTCTGCTCTTCACCCAGAATTTTACCGGCCTGCTGGAAGAAACCATGTTCCTCTTCTTTTAAGTGATGATGCACTTTTTCAGAAAGTTTTTTAGCAATGGCAATCCAGCCTGGATTACTCAATTCAGTTGCAGTTAATTCCTCGACCATTTCATCCATTTCATGATGTTCGGCCAAGGCATGGCGGGTAATATTCAGGCCCGAATCGGTCATCATCAAGGGAATATAAAAATAACGGTCTTCCGCAGCTTCATGCGCAAATAATTCATTTTTCAGTTGCTTGAACAGCTCACGGCGTTCTGGTGTATCCCCGGAAGTCTGTAATAGTTTTTCTGCAAGATCACGCTGAATCTCATGACTCTCTCTTAATGCTTCAAAAATAGTCGTCATTCCGATATTTCTCCGATTGTTTTATTTTTCATATCATTGATTCTAGAAGATTTTCAGAACAGGTTTAGACGCAGTTTATACAGTGATTTGTTAAGAAATTTTAATATCGAGAATGATTTACATCGGGTTTAGATCTAAAAAAAACATCTGGTATGCCATCCGGCAAATCAGCAGACTGACCAGAATCAAAAATAAAACCCGGATAAAGCCACTGCCATATTTAAATGCCAAACGCACCCCGACCAAGGAACCACAAATATTGACTATCGCCATCATTGCCCCGACCATAAACAGCACATTGCCACTGGGAATAAAAAAGCTTAAGGCGGCCAGGTTGGTGGTGAAATTAGCAATTTTCGATAAGGCCGATGCATGCAGGAAGTCGACGCTCAAATAGCGAATAAAAAAGAAAATAAAGAAACTACCGGTGCCCGGACCAAAGATACCATCATAAAAGCCTATCGCCAGACTGCCCAAAGCGGCCAGAATCAACATTTTCCGATTCAGTTTTTGTTCGGTATGCACCTGGCCAAACTGTTTTTTCATCAAGGTATAGATTGCGATCACGATCAACATGACCAGTACAAAAGGCTTAAGGATCTCGACTGGAATTAGCGTAACGCTGGCTGCACCAATAAAAGAACTGACAAAACTGCATAGTGCAATCACGCCCAAGAGCAACCAGGGCAGTTTTACCTGACGTAGATAGGAAAATGCCGCAGAAGCGGTGCCACAAATGGAAGCGAGTTTATTGGTGCCAAAGACCGTAGCAGGCTGTAAATGCGGTAAACTCCCCATAATTGCCGGGATCTGGATCAGACCACCACCACCCACGGCAGCATCAATCGCCCCTGCAAAAAATGCAAAGACAACCAGACTGATGATGATCTCTATTTCCATATCTTGACTCGATCAGAGGTTCAGGACGCGTTTGGGTACCAGACGTTTTTTGTCGGTAATTTCTGCCAGCCCCAGACATTTCTCGCCATCAAAAACCAGCACCTGTTCAGCTGCTTCATGTTCGATATTGCTTTCCATGCCGCGGCTAAAATATTCTGCGCGACCTTCGGGTACCTGCACTTTTGGAAAATGATCAACCGGTGCATAGGCCGGCAACAACAGTGCATCACGCTCTGCTTCGCTCAGGCTTTCCAGATATTCAATGGTATAACTCGGGATCAAATCAAAATGACCGGTTTTGATGCGGTGCAGATAAGTCAGATGACCATAAGTTCCCAGTGCTTTGGCAATATCTTCACCCAATACCCGGATATAAGTCCCTTTAGAACAGGTAATATCCAGCGTGATACTGTTCTCCGTAAAGGATAAAAGCTCAATCGCTAAAATGGTAATCGGACGTGCTTCACGTTCAATCTCGATACCTTTGCGCGCCAGTTCGTATAAAGGACGGCCTTCTTTTTTCAAGGCAGAATACATTGGCGGCACTTGCTGGATATCCCCGATAAACTGTGCCAATTTGTTCTGAATCAAGGTTTCCGAGAGTTCAGGAACTGCTTTTTCCAGAAGCACCTCGCCTTCCACATCTCCCGTGGTGGTACTATGTCCCAAAAATACGGTCGTCTGATAACGCTTGACCGAATCTAATAAATAATGCGAAAACTTGGTCGCCTCTCCCAAACATACAGGCAATAAACCAGATGCCAGCGGATCCAGCGCACCAGTATGGCCGGCTTTGTGTGCACGGTACAACCAGCGGACTCTTTGTAATGCGGCATTAGAGCTGATACCCAAAGGCTTGTTGAGCAAGAAGACACCACTGAGATGACGGCGCTGAATTTTAGGAGATGATGCTTTCATGGCAAAAAATCAGACATTTTATAAATTGGCGCCATGGTAAAACCCTGCGAGATGATTTACAACTTTTCTATAGTCTCTAATGATTTTTATGGCATATTGAGCCGGCTTGAACATCTAAAAGCTTTAATATCTAAAAGCTTGAATATCTAAAAATAATGAAATAACGAGAAAATAGGTGCATAGGATATGCAGAAATATAAAATATGGATCATTCTGGCGTTGCTGGTGCTGTGTATTCTCACATTGATCTTATGGCTGTCTCCAAAAGAAAATACCCAGGCGGATACCGGGACAAAAATGCCTTTAACTGAAACTCAGGCAGAACAAACCGCACTCTTGGTCAATGGCCCTGCCAATGCAGCTTTCCCCAGTGCCAGCCAGCAAGATACCGAAATTAATTGTCAGATGCAGCTAGACGCCAGCAACCGTCTGATTGTGAATGAACAGACCCGCAACTGTTTTGAATATTTTATTACCCAGTTCGGTGAAAAAAATCTGCAGCAGATCCAACAGGATTTTAAAGCTTATATTCGCCAGAATCATAAAGAGCCTGCACTCTCGCAAATTCTGGATTTATGGGATCGTTATCTACAGTACCGTCAGGGCTTGGGCCAGCTCACTGCACCGGCCGGGCTAAATCAGGAAGATCCTGCCTATTATCGCAGTATCTATAACAGTACCCAGAATTTGCGCCAACAATACTTTTCCAAGTATGAAATTGAGGGCTTGTTCGGCACAGAAGATGCCTATCATGAATATACCCTGGACCGGATGAGCGTACTGGCAGACAAAAGCTTAACGGAGACTGAAAAAGCGCAAAAGCTCAAAGCACTGTTTCAGCAGCTCCCGCAGGACTGGCAGGAAAATCTGGAACAACTGAATAAACTGGAAGATTTGCGCAAACTTACCGCAGATATTAAAGCTCGTGGCGGTTCCCGTGATGAAATCCGGCAGATGCGGATGAATCTGGTCGGTGCTGAAGCGACACAACGTCTGGAACAACTGGATGTACAACGCAGCGACTGGAAAAACCGGGTGACTGGCTATTTAGATGAACGGGATCAGATTACCCAGTCCGGCATGTCCCATACTGCCAAACAGCAAGCCATTGCCCAGCTTCGCAGCAAACATTTTAATACACCGCAAGAACAGCTGCGGGTTGAAACATTTGAACAGGTTCATGATCAGGGAGCCAAACTACCCTTTGCTGACTAAGCCTAAAAGCCATCACCTGTTGATGGCTTTTTTATAAATGCCCTTTTGATAACTTTATATTTTTTCTCAAAATGATCTTTTATAGTTGTTTCCAAATATTTCGTATTTACACAAAATAACTTAGAAAAATTATAATGATTTCAAAGACTTTTTATTTAAATACATCTGCAAATAAAACGCATACTTACAATGTAAATTCCTCCTGTCCTGCATGTCCCCAAATGACATGGTTTTAGACCTCTGAAATGAAAAAATACCGCTTCTTCAAAAGAAAAATTGCTCAGCCACTGAAGGCCTAAACTGTATTTTCATAGTCTGATTTGTGGCTTGCGACACTATACAAAAAGCAATGATTGCTTGAATAACGATAAAATTTAAAAAGGGACAGCTATGTATACTTTCAGCAAGACAGCCCAGTTACTGACTGTGGCTTTAGCGACCACTCTGGGATTCAGTTTTTCTGCACAGACTCAGGCTGCAGCGAGTGCAACACAAGTCATCGAAAAGAGCCGGTCTGACTATGCCAAGACCAAATATCCGATCCTGATGGTACATGGCTGGTTAGGCTGGTCACGTATTGGCACCGATAGTATCGGGCTGGATTACTGGTATCAGATTCTGCCAGATATGGCACGTAATGGTTCAACCGTGTTTGCTGCACAATTATCGCCGGCAAATACAACGATGCATCGCGGAGAACAACTAATCCATCAGGTTGAAGAGGTTCTGGCAATTACCGGAAAGCAAAAACTGAACTTGATTGGCCATTCCCATGGTGGACCAACAGCGCTGTATGTTGCAGCGACCCAGCCGCAGTATATCGCCTCTATTACCGGCGTTGCAGGAACCTACCATGGCTCCAAAGTGGCAGATGATATTCAGAACAATAGCCTGACGCGTACCGCCTTTAACATTTTAGGTGATTATATTATTGGTCCATTGATTGCACTGGGTCAGTTTAAGCCTGAACTGGAAATTGATTTTGATGCTTCCATGAAATCCCTAAGCCAGACCGGTTCAAATACTTTTAATGCCACAGTGGCACAGCAGGTGGTCAAAGATGGCGTATTGGCTTCTACAGAAAACTGCAATAAAAATTTAAAACAGAAAGATAGTAAAGGCATTCATTATTATTCATGGACGGGTGTGGCCCAAGCCACCAATGCCCTGGATATTGATACGATCCTGATGCAGCTCGGCCCTTTATCTTATGGCAGTAAAGACAATGATGGCATGGTTTCACGTTGTAGTGCGTTCATGGGCAAGGTGATTCATGACCAGTACAAACTCAATCATACGGACCTGGCCAATATGATGTTTGGTCTGAAAGGCGTGTTTGCACCAGATCCGGTCGCCCTCTACCGCCAGCATGCCAACCGACTCAAATTAGAAGGTTTATAACCCCAGAGTGCCTGTATTTTCAGCTGAAATATAGGCTTTTTTTCTGGTTCTTTTTATTTGACCTATCCGCGATCGGGAAGCTGCAATGAAAAAAATAATATCTTACTTAAGCTTTTTGCTACTGGTTTCCCTATTAACTGGCCCTGTGCAAGCCTCGGCATTACAGGAATATAAAAGCAATTTTGTCCTCTCGAGTTATGCCAAGACAAAATACCCGATGGTCTTTGTTCATGGTTTTGGTCTAGGTTTTAACCGGATTGGAACAGATCACATCGGTTTAGATTATTGGTATCAGATTCCCCAAGACCTGAGCCGGCATGGTGCACGGGTGTTTTCTGCCGAATTGTCTGCTGTTGCGTCCAATGAACTGCGCGGTGAACAGCTCTTGATGCAAATTGATGAAATACTGGCACTGACGGGCCAGAAGAAAGTCAATCTGATTGGGCATAGCCAAGGTGGCCCAACAATTCAATATATCGAGGGCGTTGCACCGCATAAAGCCGCCTCTTTAACCGCCATTGCCGGGGCGATGCAAGGCACCCCGGTTTTTGTCAATGCCAGCCAGACGCCACTGCTTGAACCTTTTATTCATGCCATTGGGACAATTTTGGGCCATAGCATGAATCTGGTTACAGCTAACCAGTATCCGGTCAGTATGATCGAGGCACTGCAAGCCATGAATCCAGAGGCGATTCAGGCCTTCAATGTGAAATATGGCTCCTCTGCCATTCCCAAAGACTGTCAGTCTCAGGGCAGCAAACTCACGCCAAATGGAATTTACCACTATTCCTGGATGGGCAACCGGCAGGCAACCAATTCCTTGGATGTGATTGAGTCTACAGTCGTGACTTTAGGTAGCAGTTTCTTGAAAGGAGAAGCCAATGATGGTGCTCTGCCGCTGTGTAGCGGACGTTATGGCCAAATCATTCGTCAGGATTATGCCCATAATCATTTTGATGAAGTAAATCAGTTTTTCGGTATTTTGGGCCCTTTCGCACAGGATCCGATTGCGCTCTATCGCCAACATGCCAACCGTCTCAAGCTGCAAGGCTTATAAATCACTTATTTTATGAATACATCATCTTTATTAATTAAAAAAGCTTAGGAAACTGAGTCCCTGCCGCAGAGGGGAACTTTAGAGAACCGGATGAGGATCATCCCGTTAAAACAACAACAGTGAGGAAAATATAATGAAATTCGGAGCATTCATCACCGGCCTGCTGCTGGCGGGTACATGCCTCAGCACTCAGGCATCCACCCAAGCCAGTCAAGTCACAGCAAAAGCCAGTTCACAATATGCCAAGACCCAATATCCAATTGTCTTCGCACATGGTATGGCAGGCTTTATCCGGGTCGGTACCGACCAGTTTGGACTGGATTACTGGTATCAGATTTTACCGGATCTGGCGCGTAATGGCGGCAATGTCTGGGCAACACGTGTCTCGCCTTTTAACTCATCGGAAATTCGGGGTGAACAACTTTTAGAGCAAGTCAAAGAAATTCGGGCCATTACCGGTGCAGACAAAGTCAATCTGATTGGTCATTCACATGGCGGCCCGACCATTCGTTATGTTGCAGGTGTGAGACCTGATCTGGTTGCTTCTCTGACTTCAGTCGGTGCTCCACATAAAGGCTCTCCGGTGGCAGACCTGATTCTTCAGGCAGAAGGCACACCGATACAAGGACCCTTAGTGGGTGGCATCAACCTGGTGTCTAAGGCCATCACCTGGGCACAAAGTCTGGATCCGAGCAGTTTCCCGCATGATTCTCTGGCTGGTGGTCGCAGCCTGACCCTGGCAGGATCTGCTCAATTCAACCAGAAATATCCGCTCGGTATGCCAACCACTGCCTGCGGTGAAGGTAAGGAAAAAGACGGTGATATTCGTCATTATTCATTCACAGGTATAGGTCAAGTCACCAACCCGCTCGATCCTGATTCAGCACTCAAAGTTACAGCTCTACTCATAGATGGCGGCAAGGAAAATGATGGTCTGGTCTCCCGCTGTAGTGCCAAATTCGGTAAAACCATTCGGGATAACTACAACTGGAACCACCTGGATGAAGTGAACCAGTTACTCGGATTAAAAAATGTCTTTGCTCCAGACCCAGTCGATGTTTATCGGCAACATGCCAACCGGCTCAAATTGCAAGGCCTGTAATTCAACCTCATCCCTGTCATTACAATGTGCAGGGATTTTTTAATTTTTAAACCACCAAAATGGAACTTTATGAAAATTAAAACGCATTTTATAACCTTATGCTGCGCATTATTTACGGGCCAATATGTGCAGGCTTCCAATTTGCAGCAAGCAGAATCCAGATTTGTTGTGTCGAATTATGCCAAAACACGCTACCCGATTGTATTTGCACATGGCATGGTCGGCTTTAATCGCATTGGTTTTGATGCCTTAGGCATGGACTATTGGTATCAAATTCTGCCTGATTTAGCCCGTAACGGTTCAACTGCCTTTGCCACCCGCATCTCGCCTTTTAATTCCAGCGAAATCAGAGGTGAACAATATGTGGAGCAACTCAAAGAAGTCATGGCGATCACCGGCGCAAAAAAATTGAATTTAATTGGTCATAGTCATGGTGCACATAGCGTGCGTTATGCAGCCGGGGTGATGCCGCAACATGTAGCCTCAGTGATGACTGTGGGCGGCGCCAACCAAGGGACGATTGTCGCCTCTGATGTTATGCGACTTGCTAATCAAACCGGTACATCTGAATTGCTTAATACCCTGATCAGCAGTTTTGGCAACGTCATCATGTGGGCACAAGGCTTAGACGGTCAAGCTTTCCCACACAACGCCCTTGCAGCAGGACACAGCACCTCAATTGAAGGCACAGCCGAATTTAACCAGCGCTTTAAACTCGGGCTTTCGCTGAGCCCATGTGGTGAAGGCAAATATACAGACCAAGGCATTGCACTGTATTCAATGACCGGCAATCAACCCGTGACTAATCTCCTAGATGTCAGTGATGCCGCCATGAAAGCCTTGGATCTACTTTCTGCGAGTAAGGCTGGCGCGAATGATGGAATCGTCTCGGTATGTAGTGCCAAATTTGGTAAAACGATTCGTGATGATTATCCATGGAATCATCTGGATGAAATCAACTTGCTATTTGGCATTAAAGGTACCTTGGCACCTGATCCAGTTGCTGCCTATCGTCAACATGCCAACCGCTTAAAACTGCAAGGTTTATAGAGTTACACAAGCCTCTATTCCTCCAGAGGCTTTTTCTATCTTATTTTTCTCTAAATTTTTTCTTGAAATTTACTTGTTAATCATGATCAAACTGCATATAAAATATTCATCAAATATAAAAAGAACTGTGAAATAAAATAAATGCAGATACGTTCTATAGAAATCAAAAACAAATTTAAAAGAACCTGTCCCTGTTGCAAACGAAAAGTCATTAATCCTTTTCAATTTAAAAAATATGAGCCTTATTATTGCCCCTCTTGTCATCGACATATTATCGCAAATGTATGGATCAGTATTTTACTGGTTATCACACAATGTTTTATTTGCATTCAACTTTTTAATGCAGGATTCCAGTCTTGGGGATATTTTGTATTATTCCTGATGTTTATTCATAAAATTTTCTTGGATATTTTGGATGCTATGATCTTGCCTTTGCAGGAACATTTCGAATAAATCTACATAAAAATTAGGCATAAAAAATGCGCCCAAAGGCGCATTTTTTCACTCGTATAAAGCTTAAAATTAAGCTTTAGTTTTACGAGCTGGTAATTTTTCACGAATACGTGCAGCTTTACCAGACAATTCACGTAGGTAGTAAAGTTTAGCACGACGAACGTCACCACGACGTTTCACTTCGATACCAGCAACGATTGGAGAGTGAGTTTGGAATACACGCTCAACGCCAACACCGCTAGAAATTTTACGTACTGTGAACGCAGAGTTCAAACCACGGTTTTTCTTAGCAATTACAACGCCTTCGAACGCCTGTAAACGCTCACGGTCGCCTTCTTTTACTTTAACTTGAACAATAACTGTATCACCTGGTGCAAAAGCAGGGATGTTTTGTTTCAATTGTGCGTTTTCAATTACTTGAACTAAAGGATGCTTACCGCTCATGGGGTATCTCCAATATATGCGAGTCAGAAGAGGTCTGATCATCGCTGGGTATAGAGGCTAAAGCGCATACACCCGATTATCTTTCCCTTTATGGTTGACCATCTCAACCATAAAGAGCCTATTAAAGAATACTTAAATCATTTTAAGTACTTGCTTGAAGATAGAAATGATCACTCATCAATATCTTACAAATCTTTTAGCCATTTTTTCTGCTGCTTGGTCAGTTCGACTTTTTCCACCAACTCTGGGCGGCGTTCAAGTGTACGCTGATATCGCTGCAAAAACCGCCATTTTTCAATATTGGCATGATGCCCGGACTTTAACACCTCAGGCACATCCAAACCTTCAAAATGATCTGGCTTGGTATATTGTGGGCAATCTAGAAGACCATCCACAAATGAGTCTTGCACGTGTGACTGTTCATCAGACATGGCACCCGGAAGTCTCCGGATAATACTGTCCAATAAAACCATCGCAGGCAGTTCACCACCCGACAAGACGTAATCTCCAATTGACCATTCCTGATCAACGTATTGCTGGATCAAACGTTCATCGACGCCTTCATAACGTCCGCACAGTACGATGATTCCGTCATATTTGACAAAATCCTGTACCGCAGTTTCGTTTAAGGTTTTTCCTTGCGGTGACATATACACCACAGGAACCTGAACTGCACCCGCTTGCCTTGCAAGCTCTTTGGCATGCTGGATTGCTTTTGCCAGAGGCTCAGACATCATCACCATACCCGGACCACCACCGAATGGACGTTCATCCACGCGTTTATAGTTGCCCGTCGCATAATCGCGAGGATTGATGCAATGAATTTGCATCAACTCACGTTTTGCTGCGCGCCCGCTAATCCCATAGGCTGTAATCGCTTCAAACATTTCAGGAAAAAGCGTAATGACTGCAAAAAACATCGCAGACTCCCGTATTTCCGAAAAATTCTTAGTAGTCTACGCCCCAATTGACGTAGATACGACCAGCTTCAAGATCAACGCGTTGCACCACATCTTTATGCCATGGGATCATTCGCTCTTCGCCATCGATGCTGTCGGCAGTTGCGCGAACCACCATCACATCGTTAGCACCTGTCTCAAACAGCTCAAAAATTTGACCGAGATTGACTTCTTGCTCTTCATCGTCCAGACCTAACACAGTTAGACCTTTTAAATCAGACCAATAGTACTCATCTACGCCTGCTTGAGGCAGTTGCGATTTAGAGATCCAGACATTGGAGCCAACCAGTTCGTCTGCGCCAGTGCGATCACTCACACCTTTCAGCGAAACAACCAGTCCTTTACCATGTGGTTTCCAACGTTTTACATCGACAATTTGCCAACCTGCTTTGGTCTCAATGTACCAAGGCAGATAGTCAAATATGTTGCTCATAGGTTCTGTATTGGAATAGACCCAGAGCCACCCATTTAATCCATATGCTGAACGCAACTGTCCAATCTGAATACGATCTTCGGGAACATTCTGTGTTGGTGTCATGGGCAAGCTACTACCTAATTTATAGAAAAATTATGCAGCAACTGCAGCTTTTTTAGCTTGAGCAGCTAAAGAAGCAACACGATCAGAAGGTTGAGCACCTTGAGAAACCCAGTGAGCAAAACGTTCAGCATCTAAACGAAGTTTCTCTGCTTTACCTTGAGCTGTAGGGTTGAAGAAACCGATACGTTCGATGAAACGACCGTCACGTGCATTACGGCTATCAGTCACAATGATTTGATAGAACGGACGTTTTTTAGCACCACCGCGTGCAAGACGAATAACAACCATGATAGAACCTTATAGTTTTTACGGATTATCCTTGTACCGACCATCGATACAGCTCAAACCCCTTTCATAGAGGGCAGTATTTTACTTGAACTTTGCCCTGAATGAAAGATCAAAAAGTGTTTAGGTAGAATTTTGGATTTATTAGAATATTAATCCCAATTAGAAGTTGCTGACACAGTACATGTAGACCCTTTTGTCCAGCATTTATGACCTTCATAATTTAAAACAATATTGCCGTTACCTACTTGTGTTCCATATGGTGTCGCAGTCAAGACCCAAGAGTCAGCTGTTACACTTGAAAGCCCAAATTGATAATTTTTTTTTGTAGAACTAGGATAGTCAGCTGAAACATTTAAATCTGACAAGGTCAAAGGCTGACCATTTTTTTTAATATATGTGGAATTAATAACTTTATATCTCTGCATTAACGACGCAATACGGGTCATCTCTGCTTGAGCATCAACTCGATTAGACTTAATGACGTACTGTGTATAACTTGGATATGCAATAGCTGCCAATATCCCAATAATCGCGACCACAATCATAAGTTCAATTAATGTAAATCCATGCTGTCTTACCATGGTTGGCTTCCTGCTTTTGTAGATTCATTCCAAGGTTCACATTTAAAGTTGACATCTGCCTCAATAATTGACTTACATTTCAAACCATTACTCCCCATTAAAAAGTAATGATTTTTGGGATGGCTATCGGGTGTTACTTTGATATACCAGCCTCTTCCCTGAACATCAGAACCCAACCCTTTTGTATTATCATCCAAATCATACACATTGAGACTATAATCCCTTGGAAGTTGGACATTTGTCGCTGAAAAGTTACGATAATTAAAATTTCTAGCACGATGGCGTTCCAACTGCTCAGCAACTTTTAATATTTCTTGCTGAGCTTTAGCTTCTTTATTCTTTCTGACAGTTTCCTGGTAGTTGGGTATTGCGATTGCAACAATGATCGCCAGGATCACGACTACAATCATAAGCTCAATTAAGGTGAAACCTCTGCCATACCGCATTCAAATTTCTCCTTAACGCTCATACCAACGCTGTGAAATAAATTTCGTCTTACCTTGATAAGTTTTCAGTGTTTCTGTAGTCGGTAAGTTAAGAACTAAACCTCGTTTAGTGTCAACACCACCAAAGCTAATACCAATATTACCCTTTCCTAAAAATACATTGTTTGGTCTATTTACAACTTCAGTGCTATTACCTTTTTTAACAGTACATTGTCCAAAAGGAAGACAGAATTGAGTAACATTACTTGCCCCTCTTACTCCTCCAGAACAACCTACGGTATCAATATCAATATTGGCATCAAAAACGCTGACATATAAATCATTATCGATAGCCACATGATCATTTAATATTCTCTTATTGCTTCCAGGATTATAGAACCATCCTCCTTTTGAAAGCGGAACTAAGGTATTTCCATTCTGATTAGCTACCAATTCATTGCCTGATAAACCAGTTGGTTTTATATCTTTTGTATATAATTCCGTATTTTTTAGAATTGATAGATTACGTCTAGCTACATCTTTATCATATATTACATAAACTGCTTCTTTTTCATTGTCTTGAGCTGACATTGGATAACTTAAGTTTCCAGAACCCAGAGTAACTACACCAAATGTAGTGTTTCCTGAATTATGAATCGTGAAAGTGGGTGTTGTATAAAATCTTGGAGCATTACTTCCAGACATATCAAGGAGTCGAACTATACGCTGAGCAACATTGCCTCCTGTAGCTCCATTTAACCCAGCATTTTTATTCCCATTTAAATCCACTCTCCATAACTGCCCCCCTAAATCACCGAAATATAAATGGTCTGCAATCCCATCTGCATTTCTATCAACAGCCTTAATTCCACCAACTACACTTCGTTTTAGGTTAGCATCATAATATTTATTAGTAGCTGTATTGCTTGATCCTACATTTGCACTTGCCCACCAAAGAAGAGAACCATCATCAGCATCAAACATATAGATTCCGGCACCTTCATCAATACCTGATGGATTGTAATCTACACTAGACTCATAACGTGTATCATACCCCCCTCCAACGAGCATTACCAATTTACGTTTACCTTGCCAATTTACCCATGTAATAGTTGGTTTTGACCAGCTTTGCCCCATACAGCCTAAAGGATTGCTACTACTACAACTTCCAGACGGTGCTATTTTAAACTTTAGCTTTGGAGTACCTGAACTTGAGGTAACATCAGATAGGTCTAAAGAATAATAACTTTTCCCCCCCATTCGTAGACCACCATATAACCATTGCTTACCACCATTTACTGTTACTGTAGGATTGGCATTTGCAGCACTTGTAGATTTAGTTACATATTCTGTATGAGCTGTCCATTGCCCATCAATACCATATTTTAAGTCAGAAACCTGATTATCTTGAGATAAAAATGCTTTAGGTTGATTATCAATCATCTCCGAAGGAACAAAAGCAAACACTTCCTTTCCAGCATCACTGTCTGTTGCATTTTTGCCAGCGCGAACTATATGAAGAATACCTTGGGTACTACCATATACAATTAGATCATCACGGTTTGTAAATGTTAAAATATCATTTTCATAAGTAGTTGTACCTTGTTGCGTCAATAAAATTGGCTTTGAATGCATAACCGCACCCATTAACCAATCTCTTTTCGGCGCCTGATTTAGTACTTGCTGTAATTCAGTTTGGTAAACTTCTTCTTTAGGGTATAAATCAATGTTATAGGCTAAGTCCTTACCGATTGGGTATCCAAATAAAGACAAAAGATAAGCTCGTTTAGGATCTTCTTTAAATTTATTATTACTTGTTGTAAGAAAATCATCTCTACCAATTTGCTTTAATGTACCTGAGGTCATTGAACCAATTTTATTCTGAGTAGGATCAATTGTATCTTGTGCTATTGTACGATCGGTAAAAATTCTTCTTTCTTTTGGAAATCGTACAGCATCATATCCTAAAAACATTTTACTTAAAGCACCGCCAACTTTCACATTAAATGATTTTTTCTCACCATTTATTTCTTTTGTAATTAATTTCAAGATACTTGGATCAGCCCAATAATCATTAATATCGTCTTTAATCAGTCCTTGTGAATTTGTAATAGTATTATTGTCTTTATCATATAAAACCTGATCAATTACTTTATATTTTTTCAAATTCCCCAACCAAGTTGACACCCCAGCAGCGCCCAGTGCATCTGGTTTCGGATCGAATTGAGGAAAATATCCCCAAGGCTGGATATTTTGAGTGTCTAGTGCATCTACTGGAATAGTGACTGATCCAGTAGTGACTGGTGGGATATACTTATCAAGGTCTTTCAAAAAAGAAATAACGCTAGATACAACAGCACGGTCATTATTTCCTGAATAATATTTACCACCGCCCAATGTGCCCCACTCTTTAGCAGCTGCGACATCATTCGCATATTGCCCAGTAGTTTCAGATAATGTACTACCGAATCCAACCACTGCTGTAAGTATCGAAACACCTTTAGGATTATTTAATGGTTGGTTCGTATCGTTTACTGTGCCATTTTTCAGTCGCTTGGCCAATCCACCAATACATTGCCAGTTTTTCTTGGAAATATCTCCATTATAAAAGTTTCGGCCTGAAGTCAGAGTTGTATCACTACATTCAAAACTTTCATCATTTAATGCAGCTCGTGTAATTGCTTCAGCATTCGTAGAATTGGAGTACTCCGGCACCCCATCAGTTAGAAAATAAATACCTTGTGTATTACATTGCTTATTTTTATCAATTTGTGGAGGGTTATTATAAATATCGGCTGTTCTGATATCTCCAGTTGTAGACTCAGCAAACCCTGTTCCAGATTTCCCTTTAGTGGTTTGTCCTAATAGATAAGCAGCAACTTCTGCATATGCAAAAGCTGTTGGGGTTCCATCACGTGCAGATAGTGCATTAACTTCACGTAGCATCTTCTTCCGATGTGTTTCGTAAGCCACCCCACCATAGGTGGTAGTAGTTGTATATGACCACGTAGAACTCTGCAATGTTGCAATAATTGTTGTAGTAGTTAAGCTTCTACTTTGTTTACGGGTACAGCCGGACGAATTACAGTTTTGAGAGCCCGATACTACCTCTGCTGAAGTCCAAGAACCTGCTGTAGGCCCTATAGTTGTACTATTACCATTAACTATTGCTCCTTGAGTAGCAGTACTATTAGATGAAGTTGTAGTAGTTCCTGGAAAATCTGTTGGTAGTTTACTGCTAGCCACCCAAGAGTTAGTTTTACAAGTTAAATTGGTATTCCAATCCACACACTCTTGAGCAATTGTGTTTCCCTCTTGTTTAGCTTGACCGACATTTACCCAATCAGTTTCAGATGTATTACTATTTGATGTGTTGGTTGTATTCACCCATCCTGCAGTAGAAGTATTAGTTGGAGTCCAATTATCACTGGCAGGATAATAATCACCACAAAAAATCCACAAACAATCTCTTTTACTAGGAACGGTTTGTGTTCTTTCTTGCTTTTGCACATCCAATTTAGTCACTGTTAGTGTATGACTGATATCCTGTTTATAATTAATTGTCGTTTTATAAACGGGTCTATTTCCAGCTAACGGAGTTGGATCTCCTAAGGCCTTAGCCTCTAATTTCATTCTTCCGGTTTTATCATTAAAGGTTGCCAAACCTACAACCAATTCATCCGGTAAGGGTGTTATTCCTTGAATAGAGTCGCCTTGCAGTAATGTAGTCATACCGTCTTTTAAGCTTTTTAATCTATTCTCACTATAGTTATTACTACCCGGATTCATACTTCCTGAAACATCCAGCATGAACATCAAAGTCGTTTCACTTGCTTGTGGAGCTTTGTAGAGTTCAATGTCACTAGCATTACTAGGTAAAGCAGAGCAAATTAAGGATGTCATAATAGCCGTATGCATGATGACAGTAATTTTTTTATATTTAGTTTTCATTTTAAATCCCCAAAAATTTCCTTAACTTTTAGATGCATAACTAATAACAGCATAATCCATAACTTGCTGACTATATGGAACGCCTAATGCACTAAAACACTCTGCTACGGTTTGCTGACCTGGATAATCTGTTGACTTGAAATTAATACGCTTCTTAAAACAATCATTTATTTGAGTATTAAACGATGACCAACCTATACCCGAACTACTTGCTGCACCAGGAATAATCGTAGTCACAACAATTTGAATAGGTTGTACCTGATCAAGTTGCACGGTTGAAGTATCAGTTCCTAAAGGATAAAATTTAAAAGGTATATCTGTCTGCAAACTACTTTTTTTAACAGCTACTTGAGAAATCATAACGTCACGGCTACTGCTATAATCTGAAGACGTGTACTCACAAAATCCCGCAGTACCTAAACTGGAATTATTGATTCCATTAGTATTATTAGTAGGGTAAATAATACTTGCCTTTTGTATATTAAAAACTTTATTTTGAGATTTAGGTCTAAAACAAAAAACTAATTCTTTATAAATAAAATCATCAGATTTCACCATTCCAAATAAACCTAAAGCACTTAAATTTTTTTGAAAAGTTGCAGAGTTTTGATTATCTCTTTCTATAGCAAAGAATACAGCATCTGCTGTTTGCTTCATTAAACTCTGTGCTTGACTATTTGTGGCAACATTTAAACCTACCAAGCTTTGCTTTACAGCAAGTGTCCCTATGAGAATCATAAATATCAGTACGAACAATACAACTATTAATGTTGCACCTTTTTGGAACTGTTTCATTTACAACTCCTCCATAAGACCATAGCCATTTCTTAATGCGACTGTTTGGCTTACCACATCTCTTACATACTTTTCTGTCAAGCTACCGTCTAATTCTATATTTTGATTTAACACCCTAAATTCTGTCGGCATTACTTCATTCCCTGCGACTGAATCAAAACCACGTACTAGGGCCCCTAATTGAATAGACATAATACGTGCACGCGGAGCCCCATCTTTCACCAAACTATTTGTGCTTCCCATATATTGATCAATTGTCATATAACTAAATTCATCACTATTATTTTGTTTGACCCCAAGCAGCACATGAAAGTAGTCCACTCGTCGCATAACGATTTGACCATTGCCCCCTAGTCCATTGATCCCCCCTGGCAGATTATCAGTGGGTACCAAGGTTTTATATCGGCCAGCATCACACGCTAAAGCTAAATCTGTATTCTTTCCATCTGTTCGCAAAAAATATCGTTGTACTATAAATAAACCTTCATTAATCTCATCTTGAGTAATTGCATTTCCTTCACAATCAAATCCTTGGGGATCAAATGCTTTATATTGAATGACTAACTGGTCACTCGCGATATTGACATTACTTGGTCCTACTTTAGCCCTAGTGAGCTGACTAAGTTCCACAGATGAATTTGTTAGATATAATGGGAGATTCGCAGACTGAACTTTTTTATCTTCTTCAGCTAAAGAGGCATAGCTTTTAGAACTGGTGAGAACAATACCACTATATTGATTTCGATCATTTATTATTGCTAAATCGGCATCTAAATTTGCTAATTTAATATCTTTTATAAGATAGTTCAGACCAAAATTACCGTTATCTTGAAGTTCAGCCAGATTTTTTTGTAAATTATAATTAATACTTCCTGTTAAAAAGAGCTGAAATGCGGCAGCAATAATAATTAAACCAATAACTAAGGCAACCATTAATTCAATGAGTGTTAAACCTTTTGAATATCTCATTAGTACGCCTCCAGAACTATGCATTTAGAGTTAGACGTCAAGCTTCCACTATTAGTACATGCATTTGCTCCACCATCTTTTGGCAATGTCTCCCCCCAAGCTACATAAACACAAAAGCGATTTAAACTCATATTGCCAGGGCAGTCATTGAGTGCAATCTTCATACCTGATGTATAGGCTCTATAAAGAATTTGATTTGCATCTTCTTGTGCAAAATCTTTGCTTGAACATTTTGTACTTCCAATACAATTGGGTGTATGACTTGAAATATAATATTTTCCCGACATTGCATTACTATATGCGTCAACAAGCTTATCAATCTCATTTTCAGTCACAGTTATTGATTTAGACAATCCTGACTTATTTGCGCGCATTCTTTCAGATAGATCTCTTGCTAAATTCATTGCTTGTATTCGCTTTGATGCATCTAAAGAAGCATCCATTGCACGTACCTGCAGTATAGAAAATCCCAGAACACCTATTGAAAGCAAAATAAGCGCTACTAACACTTCCATAAGTCCTACACCGTGTTGAGTTTTAATTTTCATTATTAACAACTCCCAACAAATGCAGAGGTTTTGCTAGATGACACTCGACCAAAATTAGTTAAAGTAATATAATTTTGAGTACTAGCATTTGTTATTTTTATTTCTAAATTTGCAGGCAATCCCCTTACATTCCCTTGAGGTAGAAATTTAATGAAAGTAAGCGGAGATCCCATCACAGCCTGAGACCATGTAGTTCCTGTACATGTACCCTCAATAAATGACAACGTTACACCTTCGGCAGGCTTCCAATAGCGATGAGCAGGATCGTCAATACCATTTATACCCAAATAAACAGTAATTTCTTTACGGTATAAAACTGCATCTGCTCGCGCTTGCACTAAAGCTTTCTCTAAATCTGTAGCCGTCTTTTGAATAGATCGTTTATCCATCGTATCTTGGAATTTAGGAGCAGCAATACTAGCCACAATTGCTATTACCGCAAGCGTCACCATGAGTTCAATTAACGTGAATCCTTTTAATTTTTGCATCCTGCCCTCAAAGCAACAAAACTTTACCTCATTAAAAATAGTATCTAATTAACTTACAAACTCCACACAAATAGGGATGAATGGCATAAAAAAACAGATAACTGCAAAAAAGCAATTATCTGTTTTTAAAAAATTAAAAATCAGGTGATAAATACGTCACATTTTAAGCTTGAGTAACTGGAATACGTAATTCTTTTGGCAGGCTAAAAGTTATATTTTCTTCACGACCATTTAGTTCTTGAGGTACATCTGCGCCCCAATCTTGTAAACGCTGAATGACCTGTTTAATTAGAATTTCAGGTGCAGATGCGCCTGCTGTTACCCCAATCTGGGCATTTCCTGTAAACCATTCCTGCTTAAGCTCATCGGCATTATCGACTAGGTAAGCCGCTTTACCCATACGTTCCGCCAGCTCACGTAGGCGGTTTGAATTAGACGAGTTTGGAGAACCTACTACAAGAACCACATCACAACGTTCAGCCAGATCGCGCACTGCATCCTGACGGTTTTGTGTGGCGTAGCAAATATCATCTTTACGTGGACCCTGAATCAGCGGAAACTTCTGGCGCAGAGCATCAATCACTTTCGCTGTATCGTCAATTGATAAAGTGGTTTGCGTGACAAAAGCCACTCTTTCAGGATTGCGTATCGTTAAAGCGGCGACATCTTCTTCATCTTCAACCAGATAAATCTCACCGCCATTTTTTTTGTCATATTGCCCCATGGTGCCTTCAACTTCGGGATGGCCCTCATGACCAATCAGGATCGCTTCCACACCTTCACGGGCATATTTGGTCACTTCAATGTGCACCTTAGTCACCAAGGGACAAGTCGCATCAAAAACTTTCAAACCACGATGTTCAGCTTCTTGTTGTACTGCTTTAGAAACACCATGTGCGCTAAAAATCACGATATTATCGTCAGGAACTTCGTCGAGCTCATCGACAAAAATCGCACCGCGCTGACGCAAGTCATCGACCACAAATTTGTTATGCACCACTTCATGCCGCACATAAATTGGTGGGTTAAAGCATTCTAGGGCACGGTTCACGATCGCAATGGCACGATCTACACCAGCACAAAAACCACGCGGATTGGCTAAAACAATTTCCATAGAATCCTCAATACTCACACCATTTTTAGCGGTTCAATTGAAATAAATGTAAACAATCGACTGACAACTATTTAGTTTAAAGCCGCTCTACTCTAAAATAGAGAAGATATTTTATCATATCAGGAAAAATATCATGTCGGGTCTCTTGTTTGTCGTTTCTGCAGCGTCTGGAACAGGCAAAACATCCCTTGTTAAAGCCCTACTTGAGCGTGTCAACAATCTTCACGTTTCTGTGTCACACACTACACGCGGTCAACGACCTGGCGAACTCGATGGCGTACACTATCATTTCTCCAATAAAGAAGATTTTTTAAATCTGGTCAATGAAGGCGGTTTTATCGAATACGCCGAAGTATTTGGTAATTACTACGGTACTGCGCAAGCCACAGTCAAAGAGCAACTGGCCAAAGGTCATGATGTTCTACTGGAAATTGACTGGCAAGGTGCGCAACAGGTTCGTCGACTTTTTCCTGAATCCAAACAAATCTTTATTCTGCCGCCGAGCCAGTTTGACCTGCGTGAACGCCTGTCTAACCGTGGTACTGATGCTGTGGATGTGATTGAACATCGTCTAAGCTGCGCGGTAGAAGATATGCAACAATATAGCAACTTTGACTATATCATCATTAATGATGACTTTAATAAAGCGCTGCATGACCTGGAAGCGGTAATTATCGCCAACCGCTTAACCCTGTCGCAACAGGCCAACCGTCATGAAAAACTGATTCAGAAACTAATTACCCCAACTGAGCAGTGATTAAAACTTGAGTCTATAAACAAAGCCTTTTATACTGTGCAGTCTGTTAAAATTTATTATTCAAACGAGAATTCTTATGGCACGCGTCACCGTTGAAGATTGTTTAGACCATGTAGACAACCGCTTTGAGCTTGTACTAGTGGCAAGCAAGCGCGCGCGTCAATTGGCACGTCAAGGTATTGAACC
The DNA here is from genome assembly GCF_052078135.1 of Acinetobacter lwoffii. Lineage (GTDB taxonomy): Bacteria > Pseudomonadota > Gammaproteobacteria > Pseudomonadales > Moraxellaceae > Acinetobacter > Acinetobacter lwoffii_Z. The sequence continues at coordinate 85,115 of NZ_JBQGUZ010000012.1, read as the reverse complement.
AACTGTAGAATGGGACAATGACAAACCGACTGTTGTTGCTTTACGTGAAATCGCTTCAGGTCATGTATCAAAAGACATTTTGAAACAACGTGATCAAGATTATCAAACATCAAGCTTGGATCTTGCACTTTCTGCAAATAATCTAAACTTAGACGGTTTTTCTTTCCAATAAGAGATCGTCACTCAAAAAGCCTAGTTCTAAACTAGGCTTTTTTTGTTATGTGACTTTTATATTTATGCCAGAACGGTTATAACATAAGGGTTAGCTATCAAGTTTGTATTGGTTTTCTGCTCTGTAGCAGCAAAAAACCATCAAGCCAGGAAATTCACATTTCTAGAATGCTTTCACGTTTTATTTGTAAAAAATTCAGTTGAAAAAAGGTGTTTTATGCCAGGCCCACAGGTCAGTCAAGCCAAGCAGCAGTTAGAGATCATTATCGATGCGTATTTAAGTGAAAGCGATGTCGAACGTGTGCTTGCGGCCTGTGATTATGCAGATATGGCGCATGACGGGATTGTGCGTAAAAGTGGTGAACCTTATATTTTACATCCGATTGCGGTCAGCTGTATCTTGGCGCATATGCGTTTGGACACTGAAACCTTAATGGCTGCTCTGCTGCATGATGTGATTGAGGATACTGAATTCAACAAAGATGATATTAGCAAGATTTTTGGTTTTACCGTCGCTGAACTAGTCGATGGTGTCACCAAACTCAGTCATTCCAGCGATAAAGAATATAATAAAGCGGCTTCTTTCCGGAAAATCCTGCAAGCGACGCTACAAGATCCACGTGTCATTATTGTGAAACTGGCCGACCGTTATCACAACATGACCACTTTGGACGCACTGCGCCCTGACAAACGCGCGCGTATTGCCCGCGAAACCTTTGAAATCTTTGTTCCCATGGCACGTATTGTCGGCATGAATGAAATGGCCGATAACCTGGAACATCTTTGTTATCAGAATCTAGATCTAGACATGTATAACAATGTGCAGGCTGCTCTACTGGAAACCAAGCCCAAACGCTGTGAATATCAGGCAAAATGGGAAAAGAACCTGACCGAACTGCTGCAACAGAATGCCATTCAGGGCCGAATTAAGAAGAAAAATAACAATATTGAGCTACTGCGCCACTTTGTTAAAAATGACATCGATCTGCAGGAATTGACGCACAGCCATGCATTTGAAATTATTTTACAGAGCATCGCGGACTGTGACCGACTGGCAGAAATTCTGACGCAAAGTTTTAAAATCCAGAGTTATGAAGATCATATCCGCCGCCCATTACCGGGAGGCAACCAGTCCTTAATGATGCGCCTAAAAGGCGAAAAGACCACTTTGTCTTTGACCATTCAAACTGAACTCATGCGTAAAGCTGCACGTTTTGGCGTCGTGCTGGGTGAAAGTGCCCCGCAAGCCTGCCGCTCTGCGATTCAGGCCTCGATGCAGAATCTGAATGTTCTGGTCGATGGTGAATGCGCCAAAACGACTTTCAGTGAATTACTGGACTATTTACATCAGGAAAAAATCTGGGTCTATACCCCGCACGGCCATTTACATGAATTGCCACAAGGCGCCACGGCGGTTGACTTTGCTTATGCCGCGAGTTTATTCCTAGGCAACCATGCGGTTGGTGCAAAAATTAACAATGAAACTAAGCCGCTTTCAACGCCTTTAGTCAGTGGTCAGGTAGTCGAAATCATTACTGATGTCCTTGCAACTCCAAACCCAGATTGGCTCAGTTTTATTAATACCCAGAAAGCTCGTCGTGCTATTCAGAATATTCTGCGTGATCAAGATCCAGACGAACAGCGTCTGGTCGGACAACAGGCTCTCAATCGTGCACTAAAACTGTTTCATCGTTCGATTCGCGATCTGACTGAAGCAGACTGGAAAAACCTCTTGGAGTGGCGCCATGTTTCCAGCAAGGAACAGCTATTTGAACAGATTGCAGTCGGTGATTTATTACCGCAACTGGTGGCCAACCATTTATTTGCCCAAGATCAGCATCAGAATATTGCCAGCTCAGACCGTCTGATTCAGGGAACCGAAGGTGTCGATGTCAAATATGCACATTGCTGCAATCCTGTGCTGGGTGATCCGATTCAGGGTCATTTGACCCGTCGCGGTCTAATTGTGCATCGTGCACGCTGTCATAACCTGCTGCATGAACAGCATCAGCATCCAGAAAATATCATGTTGTTGCAGTGGACCTCTGATGATCTGGAAGATATCAGCTTTACTGCCTATCTCAGCATTGACCTGGACATGAATGACGAGCAGATTTCCGACCTGATTTACCAATGTCGTAAAGCGCATTCCGGGGTGGAAATGGTGCGCACTCAGGATGACAAAACTTACGTCAATATCGTGGTGCATAACCGTAAACAGATTGCAAAGATTATCCGGGATTTACGCATGTATTTCGGTTTCCCACGAATTATTCGTCTGGCTCAGCCCGTCGTTTTCAGTGAAGCCTCTAAAGCGAGTTGATCATTTAAAACGATAGTGCTTTGATCAGCCGAATTGATCGAATATGATGTATGTCGATGATAAAAGGAGAAATTAATGTCCCGCCAAGTAATCCATACTGAAAATGCCCCTGCTGCGATTGGCACTTATTCGCAAGCCATTTTAGTGGGTGATACCTTATATCTATCAGGTCAAATTGGCCTGGATCCTTATAGTATGGAACTGGTTGAAGGCATTGAAGCTCAAATTCGCCGAGTGTTTGATAACTTAAAAGCAGTCTGTGAAGCCGCCGGTGGCTCTTTGGCAGATATCGCCAAACTGAATATTTTTCTGACCGACTTATCTCACTTTCAACTGGTCAATCAAATTATGGGGGAGTATTTTGCCCAACCCTATCCAGCACGTGCCGCTTTAGGTGTGGCCAGCCTGCCTAAAGATGCCTTGGTTGAAATGGATGGCATTGTCATCATTAATCAATAAGTTATAAAAATTACTCAATCCCTACCCTGCAATATCTCATTCTAAATCATGAATCGCTTTTGTGTGGAAATCCGAGCAGTACTTGGATTTCCACTCAGGTGGTGATTTTTTATCTAAATCATCAATCATGATAAAAGCTATTTCAAATGATTTTTATTGACAAACGATAACAATTATCAATAATATTACTTATCTTATTTAATCACTGTGGTTGTGTCCTATGTACGTTTGTCTATGCCGTGGCATTACAGATCAAGACATTAAAGATGCTATTGCAAATGGCGCTGAAAGTTATCGTGATGTCCGCGATATGTTGGACTTGGGAACTTGCTGTGGCCGCTGTGCACCAGAAGCCCGTATGATCATCAGTGATGAAGTTTCACAAATTGCAGCACGGCTGGCCGTTGCAGCATAAATTAAAAATATTTCTCCTTATAAGCATAATGAAAAACAATGATCTTCGATCATTACTCCTCCCCCGCCTTTGACTCTGGCGGGTTTTTATTGCCACTCATCTGAGTCTGGATCGATTCGATGTCGATTTTCATTTGCTGTTCCATAAATTACTCGCCATTTGCCCCTGACTTGCTTTACTATCAGGATTAGAGCGCTTTCTTAGAAAGATAAAACAGGTCCAAATGGAGTTATGCGATGAAAGGCAATCGTGATGTGATTAATCAGCTCAATCAGGTGTTGTATCACCACTTAACTGCCATTAACCAGTATTTCCTGCATTCGCGCATGTTTAATGACTGGAGCATTGAGAAACTGGGCTCGGCAGAATATAAAGAATCCATCGTTCAGATGAAGCATGCCGATAAAATTATTGAACGTATTTTATTTTTGGAAGGTTTGCCGAATTTGCAGAATCTAGGCAAACTGTATATCGGCCAGCATACTCAAGAAGTGCTGCATTGTGATGTGCGCAAAGTTAAAGAAAATATTGAAGCCATCCAGAAAGCTGTGGCATTAGCTGAAACTCAAATGGATTATGTGACGCGTGATCTGGTTCAGGAAATTCTAGAGAAAGAAGAAAATTATCTGGATTGGACGACAACGCAGATTGATCTGATCGAGAATATTGGTATCGAAAACTATATTCAAAGTCAGCTCTAAATTTAAAATTAAGTCAAGAAAAAGCCAGCATCTGCTGGCTTTTTTGTATTTAGCGAGGTACATCCTGCGTTAATTCTTCATAACTCATTTCAGTTTTCTGAATGATCTTTAAGCGTTGCAGCTGGTGCTTAGCCTCAGTCTCGTAACCATTAAATGCTAAGAGTTTGGCATATTTGATCAGGTTATATTTAGTCGGATAACTCAAGACCATTTGTTCACCTTCCTGAATCTGTTCAGCAGACGCTTTGCTATAAGGATTCAGACGAATCCAGGCAATGCGATGATTAAACTCGGTCAGCAAATAAATTGGTTTTTCATTGGTGATTTTTTCAGGTTGCTTTTCATAACGAATACTTTGCCCGAGTTTTGGCACCGCAACATTATAATCGCGATAAATCACAATCAATAAAAGTAACCCAACAGCAAAAATGAATTTCATGCCGATTGATGGCATAACTATTATCTTAATTTTTGGATTTTGCGCCAGAACCGTACCCAGGATAAAACCGACTGGTAGCAGGAAATAAGCATAATGCTGTGGAAACTCAAACATGGCATGCGTGACAAATGCCCCGATCATCAAAATTCCAATGACAGACTCAGGTGTGTTAACCCATCGTTGTAGCTGATAGCCCAAATAACCAAAATATGCCAAGAAAGGCAGACCAATGATCAGTCCATTCCAGAGCAGGAAATCAATAATAAAATTATGCGCACTACGAATCCAGACCGGGCCCTGTACCGTATCACTAATTGAGACAAAAGCGACACTGGTCTGATACCAGCCATAGCCAAACCATGGCTGTGCCTGAATGGCAGCGATCATTTGCTGCCAGATCGCGAGTCTTGACATATCTCCGGTAGCACGAGACACGACATCACGACTTTGTACAACTTGTACATCCATTGCTTGAGCTGCAAGCTGACTCAGCAATGGGAAAACGACAATACAAAAAATAAAGAAGATGAACCAAGCGGCACTGTAATACCATTTCAGGCGAATAATGCCTTTATATTGATAGAAAGTTAAATACAACATGATCGCGATCGCAGCGACCCAGGCAGTACGTGACTGACTTAAAGCCACGCCCATAACAATCACAGCAGCGCAGGCAAATAACCATTTGGTCTGGATTTTTTTCTTTTCATACAAGTAAAGGCAACTCATCAAAGCCATGACTAAAAAAGTCGCCATATTATTGGGCTGGGCAAAATTAGCATAGGGCCGCTGATTGCCACTAATATTCACCATACCTGGCAAAGTTACGTCCAAGTTAGTCCATTGGCAAAGTGCGATAATGCCTGTGACTGTACCTGAAGCCCAAAATACATAACTCAGATTAGTGAAAGTTTCTTCCCTTTTATAATTTTCTATAGAAAAGTTATAACCCAGCACGCTTGCGAGCCAAAAGCTAAAGACAAAAAGAAAGCCCATCATGGCGATGCTAAAAAAGAACACCTGCCCTACCAGCAAATGTATAAGCGGCACACCAGCAAGCAACAATAAAGGTAGACCAACGGTTGGAATTACTAGTTTTTCTTTTAAATAGATTGCAGCGAGCGCAAATAATGCAAAAAAGGCATATAGTTCACCCGTATAAGTCACCCAAGGACGGTAGTGAATGGGTATGAGCCAAGCAAGGAAGATAAGAATTGCTGCAATAAGGGCAAGCGTGAATTTCATGGAAATATCAGGCGGTAGAAGTTGGGCACATGATAAACAAAAAAGCAGATTAAAGGGTAATCAGCATAATAAGATTAAAAATAATGTAATATACAAATTGGGGAAATCTTATCGATTTAAACAATATGCAACAAAAAAAAATTCTCATTGTGACTCGAAACCTCCCACCACTTATTGGAGGAATGGAAAGACTGAATTGGCACATTGCAGATGAACTTAGTCATGATCATAAAGTCTTACTTCTAAGCCATACAGAAGCAAAAAAACAAGTCCCTCAAAAATGCTTTTTTTTTGGAGTGAAGCTAAATCCTTTACCTATATTTTTACTTCTGGCTTTTTTCCGAACATTTCTGATTTGCCTACGCTATAAGCCTGACATTCTTTTTGCTGGAAGTGGACTAACAGCACCTATTGCCGTCTTTTGGGCTAACATTTTTAGAAAAAAAAGTATCGTTTATATTCATGGACTAGACATAGCGACTGATGATTGGCTATATAATAAAATATGGATTCCCATGATTCGATCAGCAGATCATGTACTCGCCAATAGCATCCCTACAAAACAGATTTGTCTCAAAAAAGGAGTAGCTAAAGAAAAACTGAATATTATTTACCCTGGTGTAACCTATCCACCTCTTCCTAAAAATTTAGAGCTTATTCAACCTCTCAAAACTCAATACCAATTACATGATAAAAAAGTATTGATCTCAGTGGGTCGTCTTACTGAACGTAAAGGTCTTAATGAGTTCGTAGATCTCGCATTGCCTAATATTATTGAGCAGATTCCAAACACTATACTTATTGTCATTGGCGATACGCCTCAGCAATCCCTAAATAAAAACCTTCAAAGCAAAGAGCTCATTCTAAATACTGCAGCTAAACATAATATAGGTGAGAATATTATTTTTGTTGGCAATATTAGCGATGATCAAATCCTAGCTTCTTGGTATTATCTTGCAGATTTACATGTCTTCCCTGTTAAGCATATCCCTGAAGATCCCGAGGGTTTTGGTATGGTTGCGATTGAAGCAGCCGCACACGGCATTCCGACTGTGGCTTTTGCTACTGGTGGTATTGTAAATGCAGTAAAGCATCAAAAAACAGGTTTACTTATACCTGTTGATAGATACGACCTTTTAAGTCAAGCTATTATTTCATCTTTGGAATTTCCCCTAAAATTTAACAAGAAAGATTGTGAAGGCTTTGCAGAAAATTTCTCTTGGCCACATTTAAAATCCAAATTTAATATTCATATCTAGAGTACGACATGAGCATTCTTTTTATAGGCAAACGTTTTTACACAAATAGAGATGCTTATACTGAAAAGTTTGGTAGGATCTATCAATTGCCCTATCACTGGTCAAAAGAAATACCAACTAAATTATGGTTAATTGATTATCATAATAAAGATAAAATATCAGATACTGATGAAGATTTAGAAATAGTTTCAACTCCCATCTTCAGCTTTTTATTTATCATGATATTTTTAAAAACAATAATCATCCATCGACCGAAAACGATAGTAGTGAGTGGAGATTGTTATATAGGTTTATTAGGATATATTGCATCTAAACTTTGTTCATCCAAATTCATTTTTGATGTTTATGATAAATATGACACATTCTCAGGCTATAAAAACTTAGGTTTTAAAAATCTATATCAATTTTTATTACAAAAAGCGGATGTTTGTTTTTTTGCGAGTAAAAAATTAAAAGAAAATAGTGAAAAAATATGCAAGAAAACAATGTTGGTTCTTAATGGCGTAGACACTAATCATTTCTACCCCAGAGATATAAATCACTCAAGAGAATATTTTTATTTAGATAAACTTCATATATATGTAGGATATTTTGGTAGCATGGAGTTAGAACGTGGTATTGATGATCTTATTTCTGCTGTCGAACTACTTCATCGAGAAAACAAAAATATTTATATCTTACTGGCTGGGAAAAAACGTGATGACTTAAACCTAAATCATTCATTTATACATTATCTCGGCAACCTCCCTTTTAATACAGTTCCTATCGCAATGGCTTGTTGCAACCTACTGGCCTTGCCCTACAGAAATTCACAATTTTTAGATCATGCATCGTCATGTAAAATTGGCGAGTATATTGCAATGGATATTCCTATTTTAATGACTAATGCAAATAGTCTAATCCATAATATACATTTAGATTCAATTCATAAAAATGATTTAGCTAAGCATAGCAACCATATTGTATTAGCAAAAAGCATTCAGCTAATTATCAATAGTAACTATGAAAAACCAAAACTTAGCTATGAAAACTGGAAGAAAATATCCAAGCAATGTTTACCTATTTAAAAAATTAGAAAAAGTGTTTTTTTCGAAGATTAGCGATTAACTTTTCATATTCAATGGAAATAAGAGAAAAATAATTAGACCTATTGAAGACCAAATTTAAAATTAATGTATTAACAAAAAAACGAAAAACTATAAAATTTTTATATAAAAAAATGTTATAGGAATTTTTTGGGTAAACAATTGGCTCAATTGAAAGACTATAATGACTCTTCATCATCGCAATATGATCATTATTACCTTTAAGTAAACTATATTTTAAGGAGAAATCGATATGCGATCTAGAATACCGATGAACATATTGATTTCGAAGAGGATGAATCGCTAAAGTATATGGAATTGGTCCTGTAACCTTTAGGACCCCCCGTTTTGCAACACTATGTTTCCAAGGATTATAATTTTTTATGTTATGGACAACCCGATCAATAACGGCTTTAAGAAAGGGCGAATTGGGCTTAGCAATAATATACCATTGCTGATATTCACCATGCGGTATATCACGCAATTCAATTTTAAGTCCAGCCCCTTTAAACTCACCATCATCATTCGGCCAACTTGAAATCAAAAACTCATCATCGTCTTTTAATAATTGTGATAACGGTATTGTACAAGCACTTTTAATATCAAAATATGCTCCCCCATCCTTATACAACACTAGATACCTAAAAAAATCTGCCTTAGCCGCACCATAAGAACTATTGATTGAGTCATAAAGGTCTAAAAACTCCTGACCATAATGTCTAAAAATATATTCAGAACATTGATCATTATCATAAAACCTATATTCCCAATCAGGATTGTTTTTTTTAAAACTTTCAACAATATCTGAAATATCATGAGGTAGAACCCTAGAATGATAAGTTTGATGAAGGATTCTAGGGATTAAACTTTTATTCAATTATTACAACTCTCAAAATATAAAATAAATATTTAGTAGATTTTTAAATTAATTAACAAACTTAAATTAGACTAAAAAACTCTCATGAACATACCAATCATCTACATCTGAATACTCTACAAAAACCCTTACATACCCCTTGGATGTTAGTAGATTTAATATATTTCCTCTCATTTCCGTAAAGTTATGTTCAACTGTAATTAAATCTATATGATATTCTTTAAAGTCAAAATTTTTCAAAATCTCATATTCACTACCCTCTGTATCAATAGATAAATAATCAATTTTTTTAGGTGCATTATATTCCCTTAATAAATCTATCAAAGAAATAGTTTCAACATCATAACAGTTACCATTCACTCTCATTTTACTATGCATATCTAATGCGCTAAAGTAATCTATAGTCGAAAGCTCTTTAATATCAGTTTCATTAAATTGAATTTTCTCTTTAGAATGAGACCATACACAACGGTGATCTATAATTACAGCTCTATTTTTTTTTAGTTGAGGATGCCATGTTTTAGCCGGCTCAGCTAATATACCCGTCCAACCATAATCTTTTTCCAGAATATATGTATTGGAAATGCTTTTTCCATCTGTAGCACCAAATTCCACAAAGAAACCATTTCTTTTAAATTTAGTTTTATATAAAATAAATAAATCTTGCCCAAATTGGGACTGCAGTCTATCTACATTTTCATTATTTCCACTCAGAGAAAATAATAATTTCAAATAGTATTCCTGACGCTTTGAAAGCTCTTCATAAACCCCAACCCTCTCATTATATTTACTAATACGCATCAACTTAATACCAAGTTTTTCTAATATCTTTTTTATACAACTATCTAGCCATTTCAGCATTTCTATTGACCTATAAAATAAAAAATAAATTCAAAAACCTAATTAAATAACATGTATTAAACAGCAATGCTGGTTAATTTCTCCCATAGTGATCTTTGAATCTAACAATATCATCCTCTCCCAAATAACTTCCTGACTGAATCTCAATTAATTCAAGTGGAATACAACCAGGGTTCTCTAGGCTATGTACAATTCCTAAAGGAATAAAAGTTGATTCATTCTCTGATACAAAATATTGTTTTTCTGCTTGAATAACTTTTGCTGTTCCTTTTACAACAACCCAATGTTCAGCACGATGATGGTGTAATTGGTGTGATAATTTCGCCTTAGCATTTACAGTAATTCGCTTGACTTGGTAACGCTCTCCAACATCAATACAATCATATTTACCCCAAGGCCGAATTACTTCCCTATGTTGAAAAAGCTCTTGTCGCTCCATAAGCTTTAATTGCTCAATAATATGCTTTATTTCTTGTGATTTATCTTGTTGCGCAATTAAAACTGCATCTTTGGTTTCAACTACAACAAGATTTTCAACACCTAACACTGTAACTAATCTTGAAGAAGCATGAATATAATTATGCTGGCTTTGCTCAACAATAACATCACCGAAAACTACATTTTGATGAATATCTTTAAGATTAGATTCCCATAAAGAAGACCATGACCCTAAATCATTCCAACCTGCATCTAGATACACCACAACACCATTACTTGTATGTTCCATTACAGCATAATCAATTGAATTTTCAGGTGCTTTAAAAAAATAATCTATACCTATTCTTATGAAGTCTAAGTCCTTAGTTTTATTTTCCCATGCTTTCGAGCAGCAATGATAAATCTCTTCCTGATGTTCTTTTATTTCTTTTAAAAATAACGAAGTTTTAAACATAAACATTCCGCTATTCCATAGATAATCACCACTAGAGAGATAGGATTCTGCTGTTAACAAATCGGGTTTTTCGACAAATTTATCTAATTCATATATACTTTCTTTTTTAGCACCTGTCTTAATATAACCATAACCAGTATTAGCATATGTTGGCTTAATTCCGAACACAGCCAATTTATCAAGATACGTTTGTTGCAATGCTGATAAAATACCAGAGTGAAAATTTTCTATATTTTTAATATGATGGTCAGCAGATAGTATAAGTAAACTAATATCTTGATTTGGATATAAATCTTGTGAATGTAATGCCGCTAAGGTGATTGCAGGTGCTGTACTCTTGGCACAAGGCTCTAGAATAATCGAGGCATCTTCTATATCCATCTGTCTCAATTGTTCTGCTACAATAAAACGATGATTCTCATTACAAACGATAATAGGAGGTAAAATCTGTGCAGGTAATTTCTCTAAGCGTTTTAATGTTAGTTGTAGCATAGTGTATTTTGCATCAACTAAATTCAAAAATTGCTTTGGATAAGATTGTCTCGAAAGAGGCCATAATCTTGTACCAGATCCTCCAGCCAAAATCACAGGTACAATCATTTGCTTCTCCTTATACATCACTATCTCTAAGAACTCACAGTTCATCTAATTTTTTTCTTTGTATGCTTTTAAGTTAATTATCTGATCACAACCTTCAACTGCATTACCTCGATGTGCAATAATGACCATGGTCATTTTTCCATTTAAACTTTGCACTGCATGATTTATTGCTTGTTCCGTTTCATGATCTAAAGCACTCGTTGCTTCATCCATAAACAAAACTTGTGGATCTTTATAAAGTGCTCGCGCAATACCAATACGTTGACGCTGACCACCGGAGAGCATAATCCCCCTTTCACCTACAATTTCATCATAACCATTCTTAAGGTTATGCATTATAAAATCATCGATTTGAGCAAGTCGAGCTACTTTTTTAACTTGTTTTAAATCAATTTTTTCCTTCGGCACACCAAAAGCTATATTTTCAGCAATCGTCTTATCTGCTAAATAAATAAATTGCGGTACATAGCCAACTAAATTACGCCAACTCGCTATATTTTCTACTGTCAACTCCACATCATCAACATAGATTTTACCTTTCTGCGGAGAAAGTAAGCCAAGTAAAATATCCATTAGAGTACTCTTGCCACAACCACTTTTCCCCATAATCCCCAAACTAGAGTTTTTCTTAATTTCCAAGTTAAATCCATCCAATACAGGTTGTTCGCTGCGATTTGGATATGCAAATTTAATATTTTGTAAACGTATTGAGTGATCAAATTTGAGTGGCTTAACATCATGTTGATTAATAAAGCTCTCTGATGTTTTTTGTAGTTCAAATTCTGGCTGAAGAACGGCTAAAACTTGCTCTGAAAACTTAATTTGTGAAATGGAACGATAAATATTTTGTGCAGCAGGCAGCATACGATAGGCAGCAAAGCCATAAAGACCAAGTATAGGTAAAATATGTGACACATCTTTTCCTGAGACCACTAAAATCATCGCCAGACCAATGAGGCAACCATAACCTACAGTTTCAATAATATTCAGTGGCACTTGCCCTAAAGTATCGCGTGTTGCAATATGCCTCGCAAATACTCGTGATGACCTTTCAAATTGCTCGATATATTCATGCTTGGCATTGTTAATGATCACATCTTTGATACCAGCCAGCGCCTCTTGACAATTTTGGTAACGCTCTGTATTTGCTTGAGTAAACTCTTGTCCAATTTGATTGAGCTTTTTTCGAACCAACATATAAATAGCCACATAAAATACACCTAGCACTAATGCTGTTGCTATGGCCATAAGCGGATCATACAATAAAAGAATTCCTACCATTGATAAAAGTACAATTCCATAAGACATGAGCGTTAAAGCAGGTAATATCATTGTCCATATCAACTGATCAACTTCAGACAAAATATTTTTGACTAAGACAGTACTATTTCTTTGAATAAAAAACTCATAATTTTGTTGCAAATAAATTTTAAGTAAGCGTGTAGAAAAGTAATGGCGTTGCAAACTCGAAAAACGATTTACTGCATATTGTGTCAGTATTTTAAGTACAGTCGAAAAAACGACAATAAATAAAGAGATAAAGCCGAGATATACAATAAAATTCTGTTTATTTGAGGCTTCAGTAAAATCATATAATAGATTTAAATAATGATTTGACTCTGCAATGCCTGGGTTTGACAAGACAGCTAAGAAAGGCATAATAGAAATAACACCTGCAGATTCAATAAATGCCATCCCTATAACGAGTATTAACACATAAATAACTTTACGCTTATCTAAAGGCGAAAGAATCTGCCAAAGCTGCTTTAAACTATTAAACACGGCTTTCCTTACTTCTCTTTATACATCAGTGCTGTAACCTGTTCCGAGATCAAACCCATCAAAAATATCATGACACTCCCTGTGTACAGCAACGCACTCATATTTGTAAAACGATGATACTCATACAAAGTGTATCCATACCAGCCCGTTGCCATTAAAAATAAAACAACGGCAATAGGTAAAAACATCTTAAGCGGTGAAAAAAGGGTCGCAATTTTAAATATAATTAAAAAGAACCGTATACCATCTTTTATGGGATTGATATGGCTTTTACCAATACGCTTGGATGCATGAATTGGTACATAAGCTACGGAATAACCAGCCCTAAAAAATGCCATTGTGCTCGTTGTTGGATATGAAAAACCATTCGGCAACAGGTACAAAAACTCACTAAATTTATCAGCTCTTACAGCTCTAAACCCCGAAGTCAAATCTTCTACTTTATGCTCAGTCATATATGTTGCAAGATTATTGTAGAGACCATTGGCAATTCCACGTCCTAAACTTGCTTGAGACCCTCTTTGCCGAGCACCAATAACTAGATCATACCCTTCTGCTATTTTAGCTAGCAATCTCGGAATATCATTTGTATCATGCTGTCCATCCGCATCCATAAATACAATCACATTAGCGCTTGCATGACGCGTACCAGTTTTGATTGCAGCACCGTTCCCTTTTGAATATGGATGTGAAATAACTTTTGCCCCAGCATTTTCTGCGACTTGTTGTGTTGCATCACTCGAACCATCATTCACCACAATAATTTCACAGTTCAGTGCTAATTTTTGAATTTTTTGAATTGTCAGACCAATCGCTTTAGCTTCATTTTTTGCCGGTAAAACTATAGATATAAACATATTATACTCAAGGAATTAGATGACAATCTGCTGTACCAACTTGACATTGCACATCTTGATGCAATGACGATGTTCCTTTTATAGGAGTAGCAAATGTTGTCGTACCATTGGTCTTATAGTCAGTTTCAGTCGGGGCAACATTCAAACTCTCGCATGCAGAAGCCTTATAAGGCGGCACGGTAACATTATCTGCAAAATTTGCAACTACAGTATTCATATAAAATTTTGCCTCAGCTAAGCATGCATTATTTGCTGTTCGTTGCATATAATTCCGATATGCTGGTAGTGCAATACTCGCTAAAATTCCAACAATAGCAATGACAACCATCAACTCTACAAGTGTAAAACCTCGCGTCATGTCGCTTCCCCTCGGATCAAGTTATCTCTAAGTACTCAAACCTAGAGTTTTTTATACTTATGATGCTTAAATTAGCTTTAAATGATCAACCCAATCAGGTTTACCTACCTCAATCAATTGCGAATACAAATCTTGGATTACTTCAGAATCTTGTGGGTGAGTTTCTACAGCTTTTTCAAAAAAGGCCAACGCTCTTTTTTTATCTTTGCCATGATAAACAAATGATCCAATATCAAGATATTCTGCTGGCTCGAACCACACCCCTTCACTTAAAGCAATTTCAAAGGCTTGAATCACTTGTTCTGTATCTTCGATCAGACCTTTTTCTGTATTACTTTTTAAAAACAATAAACTGATGCGTTTTTCTGGCCAGTGACTTTTAATTGTTACAGGTGCTCTAAGAGCCTTATAGTATTCTTGCCAATCTTGGTCTTTTACCAATCCTGCCATTGTTTTAAAGAGCACCCTATTACCTGCAAGTGAAACATCATTAGGAAATTTTTGCTGTGCTTGTTCTGCTACATGTGCCGCATTGATCAAATAATCTTTCTGTTTTGTTCGATTGTATAATTGATAATACGTTCCTGTATATTGCATCCATGCACGTCTAGAATCAGGCTCTAAACGCACCATTTTCTGTACCAAACGAATCGGATCTCCCCATGTATAAGCCTGTACTGTTGTACTCACTGCAAATAAAATCAAAACTAGACTTGGTACAATGAAGAAAACATATTTGTTATTACTAAAATACTGCTGTCTAAGCATTAAAAATAAATCTGTGATAGCTAAAATAATTCCTAATAAAGGTAAATAATTTCGATGTTCAAATACGAGTTCTAAAGGAATGACATTGCTTGAAACAAAGTGTCCTACGAAAAAGAAGAATATTCCAAATGCAAATAATGGGTATTTCAGCCTCCACATCCATGCCCAAACCAATAAGCCCATGATTGCTACAATAGAAGTCATTGTCGTCCATGGTTGCCACATGCTACGTGAAATAGTGTACGTATCATACGTAAATACAAACGCATCAGGTACGGGCCATAGTATTTGACCGATATACATCATCAAAACACGCGTTTGAGTCAGTACACGTTCAAAACTTGTAAAATCCCGCCCACAGGTATCTAAACAACCATAACGCGGAATAATGACAAAAAAGTAAACAAGTATAAATAGAATAACGAACAGGGTATAACTTTGCTTTAAACCACGCTCAACAGCTTTCTGTGTCGCCTGAAATCTAAAAATTATAAGTTCAATAATTAAGGTGAAAATTGGAAAAATGATGGCATCTTCTTTAGAAGCCAATGCGAGCAACCATGCAACCAAAGCTAGAACACCATGGCCCCTTCCTCTTCCACCAGCGAGTTGATCATGTCGCATCAATAGATAAGACCATAATGCGAGCAGCATAAACATGACTTCCATGCTCTGCATACGCTGTACAATATAAAGTATAGAAGAAACTTGCATCGGATGGATTGCCCAAGCAAGCGCAATAATCAAAGCACCCCACATCGCATGTTTAGCATTCCAATGAACAGCCAATAATAGTTGGCGGATAAAACCCAACATAATGAGAGACGTCACAACATGAATAACAAGATTGGTTACTTTAAAGGCGAATGGATCCATTCCCCCTGCACGCCAATAGTCAATTGCAAAACTGAACATGGGTAAAGCACGCTCACCGTTACCATCATGAAAACTTAAAGCAGCATAAATAAAACCATCTAAATTAAAATGGTCTATACGGATTCGTACATTTTGAATAATATTGGGTATATCATCAAAAAAGAAATCACCAGATAACCCCAAACTAAATACAGAAACAACAATGACTACAAATGCCAATAAAGCAAACCAATTACGCATTTTATTAGCTCTTATTTTTAAATACATAAACTATCAGTAAAAAAGCACCCGGAGGTGCTTTTTATGCTAGACCAAATCTTAATGTGAATTAAGACTCAAGACGACAGCTACCTGTTCCAGCATCACAGATAGAATCTTTCTCCAAGGTTGCTGTACCTTTAGATTGCGGTACAAACGTGATTGATGCACCACCAGTATAGTTAGCAATAGTTACTGTAGGACCACTCGCACAAGCTACATTCTTAGGCGCACTTGGTGCACGACCATCTGCAGCATCAGCAACCGCTGTACCCATATATGCCTTAGCTTCGCCTAAACATGCACTGTTAGAAGAACGTTGCATATAGTCACGGTAAGCAGGAAGTGCGATTGCAGCTAAAATACCGATAATTGCTACAACAATCATTAATTCAATAAGGGTAAAACCCTTTTGTACTGTATTCATAACATTCTCCACAAATGTTTTTTGTTTATTTATAAGCTTAAAGAAATAGCTCATTTAGCTTATTTATATTTAGCACTAAATGTGCCAAGTTTTATTATAATAATTTTGGCAGAAAAAACAGCACTTTAAAAAAATATTTTTATTTTTGTAATTATTATGTTTTCTTTTGTGTAACTAACTGACAAAAAATGTCACTTAGTTGACTAAAATCATCCCAGAATGATTGGCTTATTTCCTAATTCATTCTTTAAATCATCTATTCTACGATCATAGTATTGATGTAGAACCTCTCCAATCTGCTTTACACCTTCAATTACACCCTCTTTAAACTTCTGCTGGACTAGATGCTGAATAATGTTTTGGCAGATTTCATCCCAGACTTGCTGGGTCGTTGCATCTTTAATTCCTCGATCAATCACAATCTCAAC
Organism: Acinetobacter lwoffii; assembly: GCF_052078135.1. Lineage (GTDB taxonomy): Bacteria > Pseudomonadota > Gammaproteobacteria > Pseudomonadales > Moraxellaceae > Acinetobacter > Acinetobacter lwoffii_Z. Next base: position 68,034 of record NZ_JBQGUZ010000012.1, on the reverse strand, counting down.
CTTATGTTCACACAGATTCAAATACAGGAGTACTCCACTATTATATTCGGTATCCCAAACACCAATTTCCGCAAATAACTGCCGGGCACGACATAAGGTATCTTGATAATAGGCAGATCGTGAAGGCAAACAACCTTCAATGACGACCTGAATCTCCCCCACATGCCCATGCTCGGCTTCTTCCACCACGACGGCAATCGCATGCTGATCCTGCTTGGAAAAAAAACGCTTGGTTGCCGGCATATAAAAGAAATGCTTTAGCCAACGCTTAAAACTCGGCTGTGCATGTTCTTCCAGCTTGGGTTGCGTGACAATCTCTGTCGTATCTGTAGTTGTTACCATGAGCCTGATGCTCCTCCCCCACCAAAACCGCCACCGCCACCGCCGAAGCCGCCGCCACCAAAACCACCACGACCACGACCACTACCGCCGCCCCGGCCTCCACCTGCTAAAAAGGCATGTAAAATCAACTGGGCAATAGAGGTGACCAATAAAAAGAAAATACCTGCGCCAATCATTAAACTAGCAACCAAGCCTAAGCCATTCACTAAGCCTGCGGCTGTACCTGCTACTGCCGCAGTCGCTGCACTCAGACGTTTACCAAAGATCATGGAGCCAATAACACCTGCAATAATAATAAAGATAACGCTTCCAAAAGTAGCTTGCGATGCTTTTTGAGCTTGATAAGCTTGCTCCTGGCGCTCTTTGATTTCATCCGCTGCCTGTGCAGCAATTTCAGGATCTAAATTTAAAATACGTTCAATTTCGGTTAGTCCGGAATCAATGCCTTGTGCATACTGACCTTGCTTAAAAAATGGCGTAATTTTGTCATGAATAATACGGCCCGCTACAATATCGGGTAGAATCCCCTCCAAGCCATAACCGGTCAAAATTTGAATACGGCGATCATTAATGGCAATGGTCATCAACAAACCGTTATCACGTTTGGCTGAACCCAGCTGCCAGGCTTCAGCAACGCGCATGGAGTAATCAAAAATATCTTCCTGCCCGGTGGTCGGAACAATGACTACACCTATTTGCCCTTTGCCTTCATTATAAAGTTTTAGAATGCGCTGACTGAGTTGCTGTTTTTCAGCGGGACTGAGTAAATTTGCCTGATCAATAACCGGTTCATTCAGGCTGGGCAAGTCGCGCTGAAGCTGTCCTTCAGCCATGTCATTGGTAATTTGCGGCTGTGATGCTGCTGCAGTTTCTGTATTTTGGGCTGGAGTATTTTGATTATTTTTAGGCTGTAAGATTTCACGGGCTACGATGACCTCTTCAGTATCTGTAGCCGTAGCCGTTTCTGCTAAAACAGGCGTTGTCATTCCCATGCCCAACATAAGAATCAAACTAGCACAGTATTTCAGCAGTATTTCAGGCATCTGATCTCTCGCTTATCTACAAATCTTACTTATTCAAAGGAAACCGTTGGCGCTTTCTGGGCACTTTGCTCGGCACTAAAGTTCTGTTTGGTATCCATGCCAATCACTTTGGCTGTCATGACTTGCGGGAACTGACGCGCATAAGAGTTGAAGTCCTGTACTGTCGTAATATACCGGTTACGTGCCACAGCAATCCGGTTTTCAGTGCCTTCTAACTGTACCTGTAGATCACGGAACTGTTGATTCGCTTTCAAATCTGGATAATTTTCAGTCACAGCCAACAGACGAGACAAGGCGCTGGTCATCTGGGCCTGTGCTTCCTGATAACGCTGGAATAATTCAGGATCTTCCAGTACGTCACGATCTACTTTTAAACCGGCAACATTGGCACGTGCTTGTGTTACTTCCGTTAAAACCTGCTCTTCATGCGAGGCATAGCCTTTGACTACATTGACCAGATTAGGTACCAGATCGGCACGGCGCTGATACTGGTTTTGTACTTCCGACCAAGCGGCAGTGACTGCTTCATCTTTGACTTGTAAGGTATTATAACCACAACCACTCAGGGTCAAGGTACTGGCCAGCATCAAGGCGATAAGAGATTGTTTGAATACACGCATGATATCTTGTCCTCAATTCTTTATTAAAATTTATATAATTAATTTGATTTTAAACAGTATTTTCTAAAGTTTTGTTACTTTTTATAATCTTTTTTAATGGCCTCTCTTAAGTTAGACAATATCCAAAAATAAAAAACCCGCCGTAGCGGGTTGTTTGAATGATTTCAGTGAATTTTCAACTGTTAAACATCTAGATAATCCAGAATACCTTCAGCTGCCTGACGGCCTTCCCAGATTGCAGTGACCACCAGATCAGAACCACGAACCATGTCACCACCAGCAAAGATTTTTGGATTCGAAGTCTGGAATTTGTATTGTTGCTGCTCAGCGGCAACGACACGACCTGAACCATCCAGATTGATTTCTACATCGGTGAACCAGTCTGCTGGGCTGGTACGGAAACCAAAAGCAAGCAGGACTGCATCCGCTGGAAGAATTTCTTCTGAACCCGGAATCGGCTCTGGACTACGGCGACCACGACTGTCCGGCTCACCTAGCTGAGTAGTAATAAATTTCACACCGGTCACTTTACCATTTTCACCAACAACTTCGATCGGCTGACGGTTAAACTGGAAATTCACCCCTTCTTCACGTGCATTTTGCACTTCACGGCGTGAACCTGGCATGTTTTCTTCATCACGACGATAGGCACAGACGACCGATTCAGCACCTTGACGGATCGAAGTACGGTTACAGTCCATAGCCGTATCACCACCGCCTAAAACGATGACTTTTTTGCCTTCAACACTGATGTATTCAGCCGGATCTTTTTCCCAGCCCTGACAACGATTGACATTCGCAATCAGGAAATCCAGTGCATCATACACACCATCCAGATCTTCACCGGCAAAACCACCTTTCATATAAGTATAGGTGCCCATGCCCATGAATACCGCATCATAATCTGCAAGTAACTGGTCGATGGTCACATCTGTACCAATCTCAGTATTCAGACGGAATTCCACCCCCATACCGGTGAAAATTTCACGGCGGCGTTTCATCACATCTTTTTCCATCTTGAATTCTGGAATACCGAAAGTCAGCAACCCCCCAATTTCTGGACGTTTATCAAAGACCACAGGTTTTACCCCGTTACGCACCAAAATATCCGCACAGCCAAGTCCTGCAGGACCTGCCCCGATAATCGCGACTTTTTTATTGGTCCATTGCACATTGGACATATCTGGACGCCAGCCCAAAGCAAAAGCTGTATCGTTGATATATTTTTCTGCATTCCCGATCGTCACCGCACCAAAACCGTCGTTCAGGGTACACGCCCCTTCACACAGACGGTCTTGCGGACAGACACGGCCACAGACTTCCGGTAAAGTATTGGTCTGATGACACAGTTCAGCCGCCTGAAACAGACGTCCTTCAGACACCAGTTTTAACCAGTTTGGAATGTAGTTATGTACCGGACATTTCCACTCACAGTACGGGTTACCACAGCCTAGGCAGCGATGCGTCTGATTGGCTGCAATTTCCGCTGTATAAGGCTTATAAATTTCCACAAATTCTGCTTTGCGGACATCAATCTCTTTTTTCTCTGGGTCTTGGCGTGCGACATCCAGGAATTGAAAGTCATTATTCAGGCGTTCTGCCATGTCTCTCTCCGTGGGGAGATGTAAGGGGTTCACAGTTGCCTTACATCTGCCTATGTTTCTGCAGTAGTGGAATTATTGTGGATCAGCTTGAGTGGTTTTCAACAGCGTTTGCAAGTTGGCTGCTTTTGGTTTTACCAACCAGAACTTGCGGCTGTAGAAGTCAAACTCATGGCGGATCTTGTACGCCCAAGCACTACCCGTTTCTTTAATATGTTCATCCAGGATACGACCTAAGAAGGCTTTGTGCTCTTCCATCGCTTCGGTGGAAATACGATTCAGCTCAATCAGTTCGTGGTTATAATGATCAACGAAGTCATTATCCAGATCAAGTACATAAGCAAAACCACCAGTCATACCCGCACCGAAGTTATGTCCGACTTTACCCAACACCGTAACAATACCGCCGGTCATATATTCACAGCAATGATCGCCTGCACCTTCAATGACAGCAAATGCACCCGAGTTACGCACCGCGAAACGCTCGCCCGCTGTACCCGCGGCATATAACTTACCGCCAGTCGCACCATACAAGCAGGTATTCCCAATAATCGCAGTATTTTGTGTCTGGAATGGTGAACCTTTTGGCGGGAAGATAGAGATACGACCACCGGCCATGCCTTTACCGACATAGTCATTGGCATCGCCTTCCAGACTGATATGCAAGCCACCAGCATTCCATACACCCAGCGACTGACCCGCAGTACCATTCAGGTGAACTTTCACCGGATGGGCTTCCATGCTCAGGTTGCCATAACGTTTCGCAATTTCACCAGACAGCCGTGCGCCAATCGAGCGGTCACAGTTACCGATCGTGAAACTATATTCGCCGCCAGTTCCCGCTTCAATCGCAGGTAGAATCTTATCTACCATTTTTTCAGCCAGAATGCCTTTATCAAATGGCGCATTGCCCTGCACTTCGCAGTATTGTGCTTTACCTTCCGCTGAAGGATGCGACTCAAGCAATTTGCTTAAATCAAGATGTGCATGCTTGGCAGTTTCACCTGGCAAGACTTCCAGCAGATCCGTACGGCCAATCAGGTCTTTCAGACTCGATACACCAAGTGCCGCTAGCCATTCACGGGTTTCTTCAGCAATAAAGGTGAAGAAGTTAATCAGCATTTGTGGCTCGCCAATATAATGCTCTTGACGTAAATGATCTTGTTGAGTCGCAACACCGGTTGCACAGTTATTCAAGTGGCAGATACGCAGGTATTTACAACCCAATGCGATCATCGGAGTCGAACCAAAGCCGAAGCTTTCAGCACCGAGAATTGCTGCTTTTACGACATCCAGACCGGTTTTTAAACCACCATCTGTTTGTACGCGAACTTTACCACGCAGGTCATTCACACGAAGGGCCTGATGTGCCTCAGAAAGACCCAGTTCCCACGGTGAACCTGCATGATGAATTGAAGAAAGTGGAGAAGCCGCTGTCCCACCATCATAACCAGAAATGGTAATGAAATCGGCATACGCTTTCGCTACACCTGCCGCAATCGTACCGACACCCGGTTCAGAAACCAGCTTAACTGACACCATCGCCTGTGGGTTAACCTGTTTTAAATCAAAGATCAACTGTGATAAATCTTCAATTGAATAGATATCGTGATGCGGAGGTGGCGAAATCAGGGTAACGCCCGGTACAGAGTAACGTAAACGGGCAATGAGACCATTCACTTTACCACCCGGCAACTGACCACCTTCACCTGGTTTTGCACCTTGCGCGACTTTAATTTGAAGAACTTCTGCAGATGTTAAGTAAGCAGGCGTCACACCAAAACGGCCCGATGCAATTTGTTTGATTTTCGAGTTGCGGATAGTACCGTAACGCGCTGGATCTTCACCGCCCTCACCTGAGTTCGAGCGACCACCAATCGTGTTCATGGCAATCGCAATCGCTTCATGTGCTTCAGGGGACAGTGCACCTAAAGACATGCCGGCAGAGTCAAAGCGAGGCAGGATCTCTTCCACTGATTCCACTTGTTCAACTGGAATCGAGTTATCTGTTTTGAGTTTGAATAGGTCACGAATCGTCGCAATTGGACGCTTGTTCACCAGTTCTGCATACTCTTTAAAGTCTGCATAATTACCCGAACGCACTGCTTTATGCAGCGAGTTGATCACGTCCGGATTAAAGGCATGGTATTCCTTGCCGAATACAAATTTCAGCAAGCCGCCCTGATCAATTGGTTTACGGTTTTTCCAGGCAATATCCGCCAATTGTTTTTGATCATTTTCAAGATCGACAAAAGTGGCACCCTGAATACGACTTGGCACACCGATGAAGCATTTATCCACCACTTCATTAGATAAGCCCACTGCTTCAAACAGCTGACCACCACGATAAGAAGCAACCGTAGAAATACCCATTTTCGAAAGGACTTTCAGTAGACCTTTTTCAATTCCTTTACGGAAATTGTTTTGCGCATAAATCGGGTCACCCAATAATTCACCTTTTGCGACCAGATCATTGATCACGTCATAAGCTAGGTACGGGTAGATGGCTGTCGCACCAAAACCAAGTAGCACTGCAAACTGATGCGGATCACGAGCAAATCCGGTTTCAATAATCAGGTTGGCATCGGTACGCAGACCTGTATTAATCAGGTGATGATGCACCGCACCAGTGATCATGAAGGCATTGGCAGGCAAGTAGCCTTCACGGATTTTCTTGTCTGAAAGCATCAGTAAGGTTTTACCATCACGAATGGCTTGCGCAGATTCTTCACAGATCCGTGCAATTGCAGCTTCCAGACCTTCGATTTCAGCATAGTTCAGGTCGATATCTGCAATTTCGTAACCGGCACGACCCAAGGTACGGATCTGATGCATTTTCGAATTAGACAGCACAGGGCTGGAAATGATCAAGCGATCTGCATGTTCAGGCCCTTGTTCAAAGACGTTTTGTTCACGACCTAAACAGGTTTCCAGTGACATCACAATCGATTCACGTAGCGGATCGATTGGCGGGTTGGTCACTTGTGCAAACTGCTGGCGGAAATAATCCGACACATGGCGCACCTGACGAGACAATACCGCCATTGGCGTATCATCGCCCATTGAACCTACAGCTTCCTGACCGCTTTCGGCTATCGGACGCAATAACTGGTCACGCTCTTCAAAGGTCACCATGAACATTTTTTGTGCCGCTTTCAGGCCATCACCTTTTAAGCCTTGATCACATAAATATTCTTCCAGCTCTGGACTGCCTTGCAGACGCACAGAATTTTCACGTAACCATTCACGGTATGGACGCATACGTTTCAGATGATTATTGACATCTTGCGTATCCAGTACCTTGCCAGTCTGCGTGTCGATGACCAGCATCTGGCCTGGGCCGACACGGCCTTTAGAAATCACATCTTCAGGTTGGTAACCCCATACGCCAATTTCAGACGCCAACGTGATATAGCCATTTTTAGTAATCACCCAACGCGCAGGACGCAGACCGTTGCGATCCAGCATACAGATCGCATGACGACCATCCTGAATCACCAGACCAGCCGGACCGTCCCAAGCTTCCATATGTTTTGAGTTGAATTCATAGAAAGCACGAAGATCAGCATCAAGTGTTTCCACGTTCTGCCAGGCAGGCGGAACCAGCATACGGAGTGCACGGAACAGATCCATGCCGCCACCCACCAGAATCTCCAGCATGTTGTCCAGGCTTGAAGAATCTGAACCGGTACGGTTCACAATTGGATTCAGTTCAGTTAAACCCGGCAATAATGGATTTTCAAATTTTGGCACACGCGCCATGGCCCAGTTACGATTCGCAGTAATGGTATTGATTTCACCATTGTGTGCCAAGTAACGGAAAGGTTGTGCCAAAGGCCAGCGTGGCAAAGTATTGGTCGAGAAGCGCTGATGGAAGACCACAATATGTGATTCCAAACGTGGATCAGCCAGATCTGTATAAAAATCTGCAATCGCTTCTGGCATCATCAAGCCTTTATAGCTGATCACCGTTGAACATAAGGTCGTGACATAGAAAGATGTATCATTTACCAACAGTTGTTCTGCACGACGGCGTGCCAGGAATAACTTACGGTTAAATTCAACCTCAGTCACACCCATTGGACAGTTAACAATAATCTGTTCAAATGCCGGCATCGATTGCAATGCAATTTCACCCAATGCATCGACATTGGTCGGAATCACACGCCACGCCAGAACGATTAAACCTTCAGCTTCAATCTCTTTGTTTAAAACCTGTTTGGCATGAGTAGCAAGCGCAGGATCAAGATTTAGAAACACCGACCCCACAGCAAACACTTCACTTAAGGTGGTATCACTTAAGCGTTTTACTTCTTCACGGAAGAATTTTTTCGGCATCGCCAAGAGCAAACCACAACCATCTCCCGTCTTGCCATCCGCGGCAATACCACCACGATGGGTCATACAACTCAAACTATGAATCGCGGTCTTGACGAGATCATGGCTAGCATCACCCTGCATATGGGCGATCAAACCGAAACCACAGTTATCTTTAAACTCATCCGGTTGGTATAAACCTTGAGCGGGAGCTACATTATTAGGCGATGGCATGTGCATAGCGTACCCTTCTTTCACTAAGCCTCAACAGGCTATTAAACAATCTAAATTTTTCTCTGCGCTGGCGTCTAATGGACTTTCGAAGACCGTCTTGGTAGAGCAAAAGCATTTTTCTTTATTTCTTCAGACTAGTCCTTTTTTAGACTAAATGCATAACAAATAAAGTTTATTCTGCTCATGAATAACATAAAAATCTGGAATAAATATGACATTCATACGGTGTCATCGAATCATTTTTCGCGCTAAAACAGGGAGATTAATTCAATTCATGCACCAATAAAGCAAATTCCATGCCAACAAACAGCGCATAAATTAAAACAATACAGATGACAAAGATTTAGCGCAGAACAGCACACTAAGGGTTAATTTTAATGTGCATTTTTTGCACCAAAAGCGCTCATTTTTAATTCTGTAATTTTTTGGATGCGCTATTTTAGACCGAACTAATTAAATGGATCACTAATCTCGTTATTTTGAGGATGCGGATTACTGCCCTGAGCAGGTCGATTATTGTTATTTTGTGGTTGAGGTGTACCTTCTACAGCACTTTCAGATTTCTGCACATCAACTACATTTCCCGATGAATCACGGCGCACAATAGTGGTACTGGTAGTCGCAGCGTCAGAGCTGCGCGGCTTGGCCTCAGTTTGGGTTTGCTGCTGTCTAAGTCGTACCGATTCATCTACTTTTGGCAAAGGCACATTTTTCAAACGAATTTCGTAAAGCTTTTGATTACTGGCTAATTCTTCTGAACCCAGATTATTGACCAGACTGGCATATTGCTGCATTGGAACGACTGCGGGTTTAACTGAGCCCGGTAAATTTAACTTCAGTGTAGAGAGTGCCTGATTGGCTTGTGCCGCAGTCTTAAATTGACCATATAACAATACATACTGCTCTGGCTGATTTTCACCCGATATTCTCAAGTAAACAAAAGGCTTACGATCTGACTGTTTTTTAAGGAAACTTTTTAAAATGGCTTCATTGGTCACACGAAATAATTCAATTGCGTGCTGTTTTTTGGCTTCATTGACAAATTTAGTACCGCGAAATTCTGGCTCATGACTGGCATTCACGACGGTACGTGTATTTAGATCCAGTGGTTTCACTTCCTGAAAAAGCGCACCAAGATGGGTCATTGTGGCTACTTTTTCTGGCTGAATCTGCAACTGGACTTCGGTTTCAGGTTTTTTTTCAATTTCAATGACCTCATCTGAATCAGTAGCTGCCCAGAAGATCAAGGCAGCAAAGAGACAGCCTACTCCACAGACCAGCCAGAAATAATGCTGAACCTTTTGCCAAGGAGTATGTAACGCTGCCATAAAACTAAACCTATACCTGATTGGCTAAAATTGCCTGTTTCATTAACTCGAAATCGAAGTCTCGGGTAATCACTGCTTCGCCTAATTGCTTTAATAACACCAGACGCAATTGTCCATTTAAGACTTTTTTGTCATGGGCCATATAGGCCAGAAAATCATCCAGAGGGATTTTAGGACAAACCACAGGAAGTTTGGCACGAGAAATGATTTTTTTTGTACGTTCTAAATCTTCTTGAGAAATCCAGCCCATACGCTGTGACAGATCCGCAGCCATCACCATACCGGTGGCAACAGCCTCGCCATGTAGCCAGACACCATACCCCATGTAGGATTCAATCGCATGACCAAAGGTATGACCCAGATTCAGCAGTGCACGTTCCCCTTGCTCTTTCTCATCATTGGCTACGATCCGCGCCTTATGCGCACAGGAACGGTAAACGGCTTCAGCCAATAATTTCTCATCACGAGCGGCCAGAGCATCCATATTCTCTTCCAGCCAGACCAGAAATGCTTCATCACCGAGCAGCGCATATTTAATCACTTCAGCCAAACCTGCTGAAAGCTCTCGATCAGGCAAAGTAGAAAGCTGCGACATATCCGCCAGTACCACTTGAGGTTGCTGGAAAGCACCAATCATGTTTTTACCCAGTGGGTGATTAATCCCGGTTTTTCCACCAACACTTGAATCTACTTGCGACAGCAAAGTCGTCGGTACTTGGATAAAGTATACACCGCGCTGGAAACAGGCCGAAGCAAACCCGGCCATATCTCCAATGACACCACCACCCAGCGCAAGCACAGTACAGTCCCTGTTAAAACCGGCTTCAAGCAGTGCATCAAAAATCAGATTCAGATGCGGACTATCCTTATATTTTTCACCATCAGGCAAAATACAGGTCGCAACACGTTTGTTCAGAGCTTCAATTGCAGTTTGATAACGCTGCAAATAAAGTGGTGCAATCGTAGTATTGCTTACAATCATCACTTGCTTACCCTGAATATAGGGAGCCAATAAGGCCTGTGGATCCAGATCGCTCCCGATAAAAATAGGGTAACGACGTTCTCCGAGTTCTACATATAAGGTTTGCATGCTTGATTAACCACTTTATTCAATGAACTTAGTTTTTAGAAGTAATAAGATTGAGAATCCGCTGCGCCAGATCACGCGCAGCACCCTGATTGGTCTCAATAATATGATGTGCCACTTCTCGATACAAGGGATCACGGACTGCCAATAAATCACGTAACTTTTGTTCCGGATTTTCGACTTGAAGGAGTGGACGGTTTTTATCGCGATAGGTACGTTGCAGTTGAATTTCAACCGGCGTATAGAGATAAACAACGATTCCGCGCTGTTTCAGATAGTCCCGGTTTAAAACCTGAGTAATTGCACCACCACCGGTGGCTAAAACCAGATGGGGACGTGAGGTAAGGTCATTAATCACAGCAGTTTCACGGTCACGGAAACCCTGCTCCCCTTCTTTTTCAAAAATCCAGGGAATGGTCGCGCCTGTTTTACGTTCAATTTCATGATCACTATCTAGAAATTCACGTCCTAACAATTCTGCGAGATGTCGTCCTACTGTTGTTTTACCGGCCCCCATTGGCCCTACCAAATAAATATTTGGTAGGGTTTCAAACTCTTTGCTTGGCAAGGAGTCACCTATTCGTTTTGTTAAATTCAAAATATATTAATGATTTCTTGAAACACTGTCATTAACAATTCGAGGTGTAACGAAAATCAGTAGCTCACGTTTATTATCCGACTTTAAATCTTTACGGAATAAACGTCCTACATAAGGGATATCCCCCAAGAATGGTACCTTGGTTTGCGCATTACGGGTTTCCTGCTCAAAAATACCACCTAGGACGACTGTTTCACCATTATCGACCAAGACATTGGTATTGATCTGGTTTTTATTAATAGTGAGCTGTCCAGTCGGTGTCGGATTACCCGGTGAGTCACTGGTAATATTAAGTTCCATCTGTACTTTGCCATCTGGCGTAATGCTTGGTGTGACATCCAGACTTAAGGTAGCATCAATAAACTCAGTAGTGGACACTGCATTCGCACCACCACCTTCTGCTGACTGGTACGGAATTTGTGAACCAGAGGCAACAGTCGCTTTTTGCTTGTCCGCTGTCAGCACTTTAGGTGTAGAAATCACTTCACCATAGCCATCTGCCTGAAGTGCAGAAAGCTCAAGATCCAGCATAAAATCAGAAAGGCTGATTAAACCAAATGCAATACGGCTGGCACCTGGACTGGTAACCCCTAAGTCTACATTAAGATTATCCGGTCTTTGGATTTCATACTTCCATCCACCCAACTCTTCATCCAACTCAGGGGTTCTTAAATCCCATAAGGTTGTATCGCTGCCACCGACAAGAAGATGATTATTATTTGTAACCCCTTGCGATAGAATCCCCCATTTTACTCCCATCTCTTTGGTAAAATCAGTCGTTGCCCGCACAATACGCGCTTCAACCATAACCTGTTTCACCTGCACATCGAGTAAGTCCACCATATTGCGGATTTTATCGATAAAAGGCTGAGTATCATTCACAATAATGGTATTAGTTCGTGCATCAACAGACACAGAACCACGCGAACTTAATAAACTTTCTTTATCTTCACTATTCGTAGTATTAGAGGAACTATTTGACGAGTTAGTTGAGTTTTGTGCGGATTTATTCTGCGTAATCAATTTTTCAATATCAGCAGCTTTGGCATAACTCAGCTGCATATATTCAGTTTGGATAGGCGCAAGCGCAACACTTTGCTTAATAGCCTTAGCTTCTTCCTCTTCAGCCTTAATCAGCTCTGCAACTGGTGCAATCCAGATCACATTACCATTACGACGTTTATCCAAGTTTTTGGTTTTAAGTACAATATCCAGGGCCTGATCCCACGGCACTTCTTTTAAGCGCAAGGTAATATTGCCTTGTACACTGTCTGCTGCCACCATATTAATATCGGTGAAATCAGCTAAGAGCTGTAAGACACGACGGACTTCGATATCTTGGAAATCCAAAGAAATTTTCTTACCCGAATAAGCAACGGTTTTAGGACGTAATGGGCTCTTGGTTTCCGGACGTTTCAAACTGATGGTCAACTTGTTATCAGTCTGATAAGCCATATATTCATAACTTTCCGCAGACTGAATCGTAATGACTCCTGAACCATTTTGATTCACGGCATCAACACTCGATACCGGAGTCGCAAAATCATTGACATTGAGTCGACGTGTCAAATGTGCAGGGATTTTAGAGCCTAAAGTCCGTACAATAACTTTAGTACCCTGCTGTTGTACATCAACCGGGGTATTATTACCTGCTAGATCAATAACGACTTGACCCTCACCTTGCGCACCGCGCTGGAAACCAATGTTGCTAATACCCTGAGCTGACTGTTGCTGCACAGGTTGAGTTATGGCTACAGGAGTTGCCGAGTTAATTTTAAGAATAAAGGTATTGCCTTCCACGCGAGTCGTAAAGGCTCCGGCTTCGGTCAGATTTACCGTCAGACGTGCCCGCTGCGCATCCGAAGTGACATCGACCGAACTGGCTTCACGTGTTGCCACCGGAATACTGCTTTGTTTTAAATTCTGTTGGGCCTTGTCAAAGTCCAGAATCAAACGTGACGGTGATTCTAATTGGTAGGCTTGTGGTTGTGGTGGCAAACCATTGAACATCACCCGAATCTCAGTTCCTTGCCCAGGAAGCTGCATAGGTACTATATTGGTCATTGAAACCTGCGCACTGGCCGCTTGCATCACCGCAATCGCAACAGCACCCATTGAAAACTGACGAAACACACGATTCATTGTATTAGCATCCCCAAAAACAAATTCTTTAATACTCTTATTCATTGTTATTCCTTTAAAACTTATGGCGCCGGCCCGATAAGAACCAGACTTCGCGGACGTTCCACATATCCCTCACGACCATCGGGAATAATCTCAATCAAATCGATCTGTGTTGGCGTAATTCCAACCACACGACCATGATTAAGTCCCATATAGCTACCACGTTGGATCCGCTCAACCTCACCATCAGGCGTCTGGATTAAAGCCAGAATCTGTCCTGCCTGATTGCGCATACTGCCTTTCATGGTTAACGTTTCCAGCGGATAACTTTCTAGCGGTTGTAGTTGACGTGATAGGTTTGGATAAACCCGTTTCCCCGCCATAATTTTCAGTTCAGCAGCCAAAGAGCTTGGTAAAAAAGGACTTTTGATTTGGTGCGCTGCATAATTAAAAGTTTCTACTGGCATAAAATCAGGAGCCGGTTCAATTGGCAAAGGTGGCTGATTACGAATATTAGCCATTTCCTGATTGACTGCATCAATGCGTGAATCGCATCCCAACAATAAAAACCCAAGTGTTAAAGCTGAAGTAATTTTAATGTTCTTCATTACTGCGCCCCCTGAGTAGTGCTATTAGCTTCAGGCTGTGCTGCAGCACCTTCAGCATTACCGACATAACGGTAAGTTTTGGCTTTTACCACATAATCAATGACTGGAATTTCAGATTTTTTCTCTTTATTTTCAGTACCGGTAATGGTGAAATCATGCAGCGTTACAATACGCGACAAGCCGGCAATACTGCTGACAAAAGAGCCAAAAGCGTGATAATCCCCAGTCGCTTCAATTGCAATCGGCTGTTCAATAAAGAATTCTTGTTTAATTTCAGGCTCTAGACGAATATTTTTAAACTTCAGGCCTGAATTCACACCGCTCAGGTTAATATCTTCAACCAGACCTGGAATTTCAGTTTCTTTCGGCAACTGTTCTAACTGCTGGTTAAAACGGGCTTCCATTTCCTGAAGCTGGATTTGATATTGTTGTAAGTTGCGTAATTTGGATTCTTTTTCACGGAATTCATTCAGCAGGTTTTGTTCTTGAGCACTGGCTTGTGAAATCGATTCAATCGTGCTTCTGATCATGACAAAATAAATCACCGCAAATGCCAGCGCGGCAATAAAAATCCAGCAGGTAATTTTGACCGATAAAGGCCAACTTCCATAGTTATTTGGATCTAATGTATTGAATTGCTGAAAAAACTTTTCAACAGTCATTTTATTTTTGGGTACAGCGACGACATCCTGGCTGAACTCATCGAATTCTTCATTACTCATGATGATGCCCCCGTAGTTGTAGTGACTGCTTGTTGTTCTTCGTTAAGTACTGGCTGAGCGATCTGATCCAGATCTACCGTTACAGTAAAACTGCCATAAGATTCTTCCACACGTGGAATAATCGAGCTCGGTGCCTTTTCTTTTGCTTCTTCAGCCACCAGGAAAGCGTTCATAAAGGCATTCCGATACCAAGATGAAGCTTCCAGATTACGGAGCAGTTCTGCTACCGTATTTGGACTTTCAGCCCGACCTTCAATGGTAAACTTGTCGCCGATACGCTGGAATTTGGTGATATACATATTGCTTGGGGTCACCCGTACAATTTCATCAATCAAATGCACCGCAATCGGACGCTGAGTTTGTAGACCCTGAATCAGTTTCATCCGTTCAACAATCGCATTACGCTGTTCTTGTAAACCTTCAAGCGCCTTTAACTGCACATCCAGATTCTGGTTAGTACTTTGAATCAGCTGATTGGCCTGCTCCTGATCTTGAAGCTTGTGATCATAATAAAACCAGGTTGAACCCGCTGCCGCTAATCCCAAGAAAAGCGCCCCCACGCAGATTGCCACGAATTCATTATTTCTTTTAATTCTTAGCTCATCACGCCAAGGAAGTAAGTTAATTCTTGCCATTAATCAAAACTCCTTAATGCCAAACCGCATGCAACCATGAGTGATGACGCGTCATTTTCAATTTTTTTAATATCAATTTGCGGAGAAAAGCCCATTTGCAAAAATGGATTCGCGATCGTGACACGGTAACCGAGTTTTTGTTGTAATAATTTTGCCAGACCTGGAATATTAGCATTCCCGCCGGCCAGTAAAATATGGTCAATCTCATTAAACTGAGAAGATGAAAAGAAGAACTGCAATGAACGGGCTGCCTGTTGCACCACGGCATCCAGAAAGGGTTCTAGGACTTCAATATCATAATCATCCGGCAAGGCACGGGTTTTTTTAGCACGTCCAGCTTCCTCAAAGGATAATCCATAACGATTCTGAATTTCCTGAGTCAATTGCTTGCCGCCAAACACCTGCTCACGAGTATAAATAATCTTGTTGTTCTGCATCACCGACAAGGTCGTCATACTATGACCAATGTCTAAAATACCAACCGTATTGACCCCCATCGGCAAAGTGTCCGAAAATACCTTAAAGGCATTTTCCAGCGCAAAACTTTCTACATCTGCAATCTTAGGCGTTAGACTGCTAATCTCTAAAACTTCAGAACGTGCTTCGACATTTTCGATCCGTGTCGCGACCAGCAGCACATTGACCCGGTTCGGATTGGAAAGGCGGTCTGGCAGAACTTCAAAGTCCAGACTCGCTTCATCGAGTGGAAAAGGAATATATTGTTCCGCATCTTCACGAATCTGAACTTCACGTTCATCATCTGACATGTCTGCATCCATCTCAATGATTTTGGTGATGACCATTGAAGTTGGAATCGCAAAAGCGGCCTGATTCGACTGGGTATTACCCAAATTAATTGCACGCCCAAGGGCATCAGCGACTGCTTCTGGGTTTAAAATGTTTTTTTCAACAACACTGTTTTCCGATAATGGGATCAAAGCATAGCTCTCTACCCAGTAACGGCCACTTTTTACAGAAAGTTCTAAAACCTTAACAGAAGTCGAACTAATATCGACTCCTATTAACCCCTTATTTGGTTTACGATATAACCTGCGCACAATACACTTCCTATTATTTTTTTGTCCCCAATTCAATCTAACTTACCAATTGGTCCAGTCTATAATTTTATATAGATACAATAACTCATCTAACAATATGGATATCGACAGGATATACTGACCGGTAATTAGTTCGCCATTAGCTCTTATTAAAACTTACTTGTTATGAAAAAGCTATCTTGTTCAGGCCTTGTTCATCCATTTTTTTTGATCATTATCATTATACTGATCTCAATTCCGATGGGTTTCTATGGCATGTATCTCTATATTGCCCCATCTTTGCCTGAAATGTCTACGCTTAAAAAGGCCCCTTTATTAAAGCCTTTACAAGTTTTTAGTTCAGATAATGAATTAATTGCCGAATATGGAGGCAAGCTTTCTGTTCCCGTGAAATATGAACAAATTCCAACCGAATTTATTCATGCTTTCCTCGCCGCTGAAGATTCCAGCTTTTTTGAGCATAGCGGAATCAGCTTTAAAAGCTTGGGCCGCGCACTCAGTGAAACGGTGACTGGCTCGGATGTACAGACCGGCGGTTCGACCATTACCATGCAAGTGGCAAAAAACTATTACCTTAGCCCTGAACGGACGCTAAAGCGTAAACTGACAGAAATTTTTCTGGCTCGTAAAATTGAGCAAAACTTAAGTAAAGAAGAAATTCTGACCCTGTATGTCAATAAAATTTTCTTGGGGAAAAATGCTTACGGCATCGCCGCAGCAGCTAAAATTTACTATAACAAGAGCTTAGAAGAGCTTTCAATTGCACAAATGGCCATGATCTCTGGCCTGCCTAAAGCACCTTCTCGATACAATCCGGTCGCCAATCCCAAACGTGCCTTGGAACGTCGTAACTGGATTTTGGGTCGTATGCTACAACTGGGCTATTTGAACCAGAGCCAGTATCAGCGAGCCATTGCTGAACCGGTTAATCTGGATATGCCTGACCGGAGCACCCGAAACAAATTCCCTTATGTCGGTGAGATGGTACGTTCTGAACTGGTACAAAACTTTGGTGAACAGGCGGTAGATTCCGGCTATAAAGTCTATACCACCATTCATAGTGAACGTCAGACCTATGCAGAACAAGCAGTACAGGAAGGTTTAGAAGCCTATGACCGTCGACATGGCTGGCGTGGTGCTGAAGCACATGATCAACCCCTCGACAATTTCCGTGCTTATGCCAACACTTATCCTGCGCAAGTAACTCAGGTGGGTAATTCCAGTTTTGAAGCACTCATGCAGGACGGAAGCAGCGTGACTGTTCCCTGGTTAGGTATGTCCTGGGCGCGTCGCTTTCGTAACGTTAACAGTGTAGGTGGTGCACCGAGCAAAGCATCCGAGATTGTCAAAGTCAAAGACATTGTTCGCTTAAGACCCAATGAAAATAAAACCTCTTGGTCATTGGTGCAGATTCCCAATGTGCAAGGACAATTGATTGCCATCAACCCAAATAATGGTGCGATTGAGGCTATTGTCGGTGGGTATAATTTTTATCAGTCTAAATTTAACCGTGCAACCCAAGGCTGGCGTCAACCTGGTTCTACAATTAAACCTTTTGTTTACGCACTGGCCTTAGAGCGTGGCATGACGCCGCATACCATGGTCAATGATGCACCCATTACCATTGGCAAATGGACGCCACGTAATTCGGATGGCCGTTATCTGGGCATGATCCCGCTACGTCGTGCACTTTATCTGTCACGTAATACAGTCTCAGTGCGCTTATTACAGGCCGTCGGGATTGAACGTACACGTCAGTTATTTATGGATTTTGGTTTACAGGACAGTCAGATTCCACGTAACTATACCATTGCCTTAGGCACCCCACAGGTCCTCCCGATTCAGATGGCGACTGGCTATGCCACCTTTGCAAATGGTGGTTACCGAATCCAGCCGCACTTTATTACCCGCATTGAAGATGCCTATGGCAATACCATCTTTGAAGCCAAGCCTGAATATGCCTGCATTTCATGTATCAATGCAAAAGAAGAAACAACGCAAACCACTGACCCTATTACCGCAGATGACGAAGCAATTGCAATCAACAATACAACTTTAGAGCAAAAACAGGCTGCACCTAAAGTCTCTGCCGAAGACAGTAATTATCGTCAGGCACAGCGTATTTTAAAATCTAGCTCTGCCTATGACATGGCCAACATTTTGCGTGATGTAATTCAGCATGGTACCGGTCGTGCGGCATTAAGAATTGGTCGTAGTGATATCGGCGGGAAGACCGGTACCACCAATGATGCCAAAGATGCCTGGTTTGCTGGCTTTAATGGTAAGTTAGTCACCGTGACCTGGGTAGGCTTTGACCAGCCGACCACCTTAGGTCGCCGTGAATATGGTGGTGTGGCAGCTCTACCGATCTGGACCGATTTTATGGGCAAGGCATTAAAAGGTCAGCCAGAAGCATGGGTACGTTTAGACCGCAATGCCAAGGCGCCGGTAAATCGCAACAAGGTGGTTCAGGCTGATGAAGCACAGAATGATCCATCTTCTCCGCCTCTGGCGACAGCACTTTACCGTCCTGCACCTGTGGTCGTCCCGAAACGTACAGAAACTGACTTTGAGGATTTACCAGATCAACCGATTCGTTTACCAGATGATGAAGGTTCTGCACCTCAAGAACAGCCTCTTCAGCCGAACCGGGTAGACTCTCTGGAAAATCTGATCGAAGAAATCCAGTAGTCTGACTGATATAAAAAGCCCTCAGTTGAGGGCTTTTTTATATGCAATTTTTTATTTTTTCTGGAACAGGTAAATCTGATATTGCGCCATCAATTTAAATTGATCCTGCTGTTCGAGTGCTAAACGACGTTCAGGTTTGGCCTTATAAGCATATGGCGTCATCGCAATCAGATTTTTTAAATCTGCTTGTGGTAAAACCATTGGGGCGTCAATCACCTGTTCACAAATCAGATTAAACTCATCTTGCAGCTGCTCCACAAACTTCTGCGGCTCGTGTGGTTTCACTTCTTCAAATAAAGCCTCACGCATAGCATATAAATGTTGTGGTGCCGGCGTCACTACCATCAAATAAGACTTCGGCCTTAATACCCGCAGGATTTCCTGTTTGGGAATCGGACTAAATAAGCTGGTACAGAGATCAATTGACTCATCCAGTACTGGTAAGGTTGCCCCGGTTCCCACCACCCAAGTCACCTCTTTATTCAGCTTGGCAGCCACCTGAACTGCATTTTTGGCAATATCAACCCCGACGCATTGCAGCACTTCCGCCTGCATGGCATTCGTATAATAGCCTTCGCCACAACCAATATCTAAAAGGTTTTCAATCCGCAACTCGCGAATCTTTTCCACGACGGCCTGTTGCAAAGGCGCATAACAACCTGCACTGAGAAATGCGCGACGTGCCTGCACAGACTCAGGCGTATCTCCCGGGTTTTTGCTGTGCTTATGCTGAACCACATGCAGGTTCACATAGCCCTGTTTGGCGACATCGTAACTATGATGATTCTCACAGCGCCATGTTCTTTCATTTAAGCTCAACTGCTGGCGACAGACTGGGCACATGAGTAAATTCATCATTTTCTCCAAAACAAAAAAGCCGGCATGCGCCGACTTTTTCCCATGCATTTCTTAGCGCAATTTTAAGGTCATTAGACCCAAAACTACCAGCATAATCGTAATAATCCAGAAACGGATCACCACCTGGGTTTCACGCCAACCTTTCTTTTCATAATGATGATGCAGCGGCGCCATCAGGAATACGCGTTTATTACGCATTCTTAATGAACCAATCTGCAGGAATACTGAAATCGCTTCCACTACAAAAACACCAGCCATAATCGCAAATACGATTTCCTGACGCACCATGACGGCAATCGTACCGAGCATTGCACCGAGAGATAAAGCACCGACATCACCCATAAACACTTGGGCTGGATGGGCATTGTACCAAAGAAAAGCTAAACCGGCTCCGATCATGGCAGCACAGATCACCACCAGTTCAGAGGAATATTTCACATAAGGAATATGCAGATAATTGGCAAAACGCACATCACCGGCCAGATAGGCAAATACGCCCAGACCTGTAGCCACCAGCACGATTGGCATGATCGCCAGACCATCCAGACCATCGGTCAAGTTCACGGCATTGGATGCACCGTTAATGACGAAATAGGTAAAGATAATAAATCCAATACCTAGCGGAATCATTGACAATGGAATGCTTAAGTCTTTAAAGAATGGAATCAGCAGATCCAGCATATTCGCAGTATGCACCGGATTGGTCTGTTGCTGCGCAATCACATACAAGGCTATACCAGCACCCAACGAACCCACTGAAGTCCAGAAGAATTTTTTCTTCGCAGGCAAACCTGCATTGTCTTTATAACGGATTTTGATCCAGTCATCGGCCCAGCCCACGGCACCGAAAATCACCATTACACCCAGTACAATCCAGACATAAGGATTGGAAAGATCTGCCCAGAGTAGAGTTGAGATACCAATCGAAAGTAGGATCAGCACCCCGCCCATGGTCGGCGTGCCCATTTTCTTAGCATGGTTTTCAGGGGCATACGAGCTGACTGCCTGACCATATTTCAGCGCCTGAAGCTTGCGAATCATTACAGGACCGAGCACCAGACCGATGGTCAATGCCGTCAAGACACTGAGCAAAGCACGTAAAGTTAAATAACGAACCACCTGAAACGTGCTGTCAAAGCCCGCCAAATGTTCAAAGAGCCATAACAGCATTTAGAGTTTCTCCATCAATGCAGCCATCAATGTTTCCATATGGGTAAAACGCGACCCTTTAAACAGGAATGACATCGGCTGAGGTTGATGTGTTTCAATCAAACGAATTAAAAACGGTAATGCCTGCTCCTGATTCAGGAAAGCCTGCATTTTTTTACCATATTGTGTACCACGAGCACCTTCTTGTGCGGCAGGCGCAAATTCACCTACAGCCACCACAAAATTAATGCCTTTCACCGAGACCAGATCCCGACCGAGCTTGTAATGCTCGATTGCGGCAGATGAACCGAGTTCACCAATATCGCCGGTGACCATCACCCGGATGCCCTGCTGCTGCGCCAGAACTTCAGCCGCTGCACGCATCGAACCCGGATTGGCATTGTAGGTGTCGTCAATAAATAAATAGTCTTTGTACGGAATAAAGTTCAGACGACCTTTCGCGCCCACGGCCTGTTCCAGACCGGCCACGATATCATCCAGACCAATACCGATCGCCAGGGCAAAAGCTGCTGCTGCGGTCGCATTTTCAACATTATGCTCACCGGCAAATGGTAAACGAACTGTTTTCGAGCCCTGTGGTGTATTCAGTGTAAAGCTTGAAGATTGAGCTTCAAGCACCATATCGCTGGCATAGACTTCACCGCCAGCACCAAAACTCAAGCTTTTTTCAGTTTTTACTGCAGCACGAATGGTTTCAGCAAAATCATCGGCAGCGGGAATAATCGAAGTCTCAGAGATATGTGCATAGATCTCGGATTTTGCACGGCAAATTCCGTCACGGCCGCCAAATTCACCTAAATGCGCAGTCCCGATATTAATAATCCCGGCCACATGCGGCTGCACCATTTTCGAGGTGTAATCAATTTCACCCTGATGACTCGCACCGAGTTCCATCACCGCATATTGATGTTCAGGACGCAGCTCAAGCAACATTACCGGCACGCCGAGGTCATTATTCAAATTACCACGCGTAACCAAGGTCGGTGCCAGACGCGACAGAATGCTTCCCAGCATTTCTTTAGTCGTGGTCTTGCCACTACTGCCGGTCAAGGCAATGACTTTGAGTTGAGGATTCTGCTGACGGCGATAAGCACCTAACTGTCCCAATGCCAAACGGGTATCTTCCACCACCAACTGGCAAATATCAGCATCCACCGGACGGCTGACAATGGCAATTTCACAACCTTGAGCGGCCACCTGAGCAATAAAGTCGTGCGCGTCAAAACGCTCACCTTTCAGCGCAAGAAAAGCATCACCTGATTCTGCATCACGTGAATCAGTCAAAATCCGCTTGATCTGGCCTGCAGGCTTTTTATCATTCAACCAGTAGCCTTGAGTAGCCTGTTGTAATTGTTCTATGCTCCACGGCTCCAGCGCCGCAGTACTTGTTGTTGAGGTATGCATATCTGAATCCTAATGCGCTGAATAGGCTGAATCTGTACTGCAATGCTGAGCATCAATGGCAGCTTGTACTTCGATCACGTCATCAAACCAGTGACGTACACCATCAATTTCCTGATAATTTTCGTGCCCTTTTCCGGCAATTACGACAATATCACCCGCCTGCGCGTGTTTAACGGCGAACTTGATCGCTTCGCGACGGTCATGAATTTCATGATAGGTTTTGCCGGAAAAATTGATGCCATTTTTCATATCTGCAAAAATTTGTGCCGGATCTTCCGTCCGCGGATTATCCGAAGTGAGTACTGTGATATCCGAACCATCTAAAGCAGCCTGAGTCATCAATGGACGTTTACCGCGGTCACGGTCACCCCCACAGCCAAAGACCGCCCATAAATTCTGGCTCACATGGCGTTTTAAAGTGACTAAAACCTGAGTCAAGGCATCCGGGGTATGGGCATAATCAACTACAAACAGACGTTCGCCATCACGCAGCACCTGCATGCGACCGGGCGCACCTTTGAGCTGTGACACAGTTGCAATCAAACTTTCCAAGTCAAATCCGGCCTGCTCCGCCATGATCAGACTGGCGACCAGATTTTCAATATTGAAATGGCCCAGCAATGGACTGTTAACCATATATTCAGCAGAAGCAGTTTTTAGTTTAAAGGTCGCACCTGAAATGCTGTACTGAATATCCTGAACCTGATAATCCGCTTTTTGCTGGGTGGAATAAGTCAAAATTTTAGGCTGTGCCGGATTGTTTTTCGCAGCATCCAGCATGATCTGTGCATGTTCATCATCAATATTGATGACAGCCACTTTTAAAGATTTAAATCGGAATAAACCAGACTTTGCTTCTGCATAAGCTTGTAGCGTTCCATGATAATCCAGATGGTCACGACTCAAATTGCTGTAGCCCGCAATCTCGATATCACAACCATTCAAGCGGCCTTGTTCCAGACCATGCGAACTGGCTTCAATCGAGGCAAACTCCGCACCGGCCTGCGCATAGCCATGCAAGGCATTTTGCAGTTGCAAGGCATCCAGGGTGGTATGCGAAGATGCTTCTAGGTTCGGTAAAATTCCATTACCTGTTGTGCCCATCAACGCACAGGCTTTACCTTGCAGCATGATGAATTCAGCCACCAAGCGAGAAATCGTGGTTTTACCATTGGTGCCGGTGACTGCAAGAATACGCGCAGCCGTAACGGGTTGGGTTGCTTGTAAATACTGCTTTTGCCATTGCCCCATTAGATGACGTACATCTGTCACCACCAAATTGGGAGATACATCCAGTTCAGTTTCTGAAATCACGGCCAATGCACCGTGCTCTAAAGCTTTCTGGGCGAATTGCACGGTTTTTTCTGACTGTGACAGGCTGGTCAGGGCAATAAAAATTTGTCCCGGTTTAACTTTACGGCTATCCAGCTCGAAGCCCTGAAAGGATTGCTTCATCCAGTCAGCGACATCGTGAGGGGTGTAGAGATCTTGAAATGTAATAGACATTGATCACCTATTTACTGGACTTTGGGAGGTTCTAAAGGTTTGTCCAGAGGGACATTCAGCAGACGCAAGGATTCCTGCATCACACGGGCAAAGACCGGTGCAGATACCGTACCGCCATAGTAGGTGCCTTGTGGATTTTCTACCACCACCACCATGGCGATCCGTGGATCACTGACTGGTGCCACGCCGGCAAATAATGCACGGTATTCATTGGTCGAATAACCTTTACGGTCGGCACGCAATTTATGTGCAGTACCGGTTTTACCCGCCACGCGATAGCCTGGAATGGTGGCGCGAGTTGCCGTACCACCTGGCAAGGTTGCGGTTTCCATCATCAGCAGGACCTGATCGGCAATATTGGCATCAATCATCTGCTCACCCTGCGGCTGTTCTTCCAGCTTGTACAGGCTCAGCGGCATTTTTACGCCTTTATTCGCCAACATGGCATAGGCATCGGCCAGTTGTAACACGGTGGCGTTCAGACCATAGCCATAAGACATAGTCGCCACTTCTGATACATTCCATTTGCTTGGTGGAAGAATCAAACCGGCACTTTCCCCCGGGAATTTCACTGCTGAACGCTGACCAAAACCCAGACGTTTATAGAAGGTTGGTAAGGTTTCATACGGCAGCGACAAGGCCAGTTTCGCCACACCAACGTTAGAGGATTTCTGGATAATGCCACCCAAGGTCAACTGACCATAGTTATGCGTATCACGAATGGTATGATTACCGACCCGCATACTGCCCGGTGTGGTATTCACCACTGAATTCGCCATATATTTGCCACTTTCCAAGGCCATCGCTACAGTCAGCGGCTTCATGGTCGAACCCGGCTCGAACGAATCGACTGCACCGCGGTTACGCATGGCATCCTTGTTGAGCAGGCTGTTTTTATCATTCGGGTTATATGATGGCCATGAAGATAGCGCCAGAATTTCACCGGTTTTGACATCTACCGCAATCGCAGTCGCTGAACGGGCATTATTGGCAACACCAGCAGCCGTCAGCTCACGGTACATAATATATTGCAGACGCGAGTCGATACTCAGGGTAATATTTTCGCCCGGCTCAACTTCTTTAATCACTTCAGGTTCTTTGACCCGGTTGCCTTTTTTATCGCGAATGATCTGCTGCTCGCCATCCTTTCCGGAAAGACGGCTATTCAGCTGCATTTCCAGACCTTCAATGCCGCTGCCTTCGCTATTGGTCAGGCCAATAATCTGAGAGTTTGGCTGCGGCTGCGGATAATAACGTTTATAGTTTTTCTCGGTATATACGCCCTGAAAATTACGTTTCATGATCAGTTCGGCCTGTTGTGGCGGAACTTCTTTTTTCAGGATCAGATAACGTGAACGCGGACGTTCTTCCATTTTTTTGCGCAGTTCTGCCCGATCCATACCGACTGCATCAGCCAGCTCATCCAGATTCAGGTTTTTATCCGGTAGCTGACGTTTGAGCTTGCGGCTATTCGGTTCTTTTTCCAGCGCCAGCATGGTCTCGTCATAGAGTTTTTTATTGTCAAAATAATCACGTGGATCAATCACAATTTTCATGATTGGAGTACTGATCGCCAATGGAATGCCATTACGATCATAAATTACGCCACGCATCGCCTTGATAGTATTGGTTCTTAAAATATTGGCATTGGCTTTATTTTGCAAAAAATCTTTATTAATAATCTGTACATAGAAAGCACGGCAAATCAGTGTCACAAAACACAGCAACACCACCGCCCACATGATGTAAAAACGATTGATATAAACATTTGAGGCATTTTTGTCGGTGACCGATTGTTTTTTACGTACCGGTTGCTTCTTTCTCTTGTCTACCATGTCGGAACGCTAGCCTTATTTTTTCTCATCTGAAGTTTGTGGTAAGGAAATCACGACACTTTGTGAAACCGGAGGTGAATACATACGCAGCTGTGTCACTGCACGCGTACCGATCTGTGCCGTCGCGCCGAAAGTTTGCTGCTCAATCAGCAAACGCCCCCACTCTGCATTCAGGTCATCCCTTTCACGCAGATAGGTACTCAGCTTTCTGTTATCCTGACGGTATTCAAATACCTGAAATACCACAAATACTGCACTGATGAAGACCATCAGTATCAGCATGAGATAGATTGTAACTTTTTTCAGCCACAATTTTTCTGTTTTTTTATCAACCACTTCCGTTTTCATGATCTGCCTATTAAGCTAAACGTTCTGCTACCCGCAGCCATGCGCTACGTGAACGAGGATTGGCTTTGACCTCCTCATCACTGGCTTTAACACGAGAAACTTTCTTTAAACGTCGCGTATCTTTCTGTTGTTGTGGCATTCCCCAGCCTGAATCTTCTTCAAGCGTTGACTCTTTTTGAATAAATTGTTTAATCAAACGGTCTTCCAGTGAGTGGAAGCTAATTACCGCCAAACGCGCTTCAGGTTTCAAGATTTCAACGGCCTGAGGCAAGAAGATTTCAATATCTTCTAATTCCTTATTAATAGCAATACGAATCGCCTGGAAAGTACGGGTCGCAGCATGCTTATTTTTTTCCCATTTCGGGTGCGCTACTTTTACGATCTCAGCCAGCTTTGCCGTGGTATCGATATATCCGGCAGCCTTAATTGCCTTGGCAATACGGCGACTATAACGCTCTTCACCATATTTAAAAATGATATTCGCCAGCGCTTCTTCTTCAATCTGGGTCAGCCATTCTGCTGCGGTCGGACCTTGCGAGTTGTCCATACGCATATCCAGTGGGCCATCTTTCATAAAACTGAAACCACGTTCAGCTTGATCCAGTTGCGGTGAAGAAACACCGAGATCCGCCATTAACCCATCGACCTGTTCAATGCCCAACTCAGCCAATGCATCTTTCAGATCAGCAAAGCTGGCATGAATAATTTTAAAACGTGAATCTTCTTGTTCGAGTTCAGCCGCTACAGCCAGTGCTTGCGGATCTTTATCAAAGGCATAGACACGTGCATTTTCATCTAATTTGGACAGCAATAAACGCGTATGTCCACCACGGCCAAAGGTTCCATCCACATAAGTTCCCGTATTGCGACCCGCCAACAAGGCATCAATCGTTTCGTGAAGTAATACAGAAATATGTGACATAAAAACTCAATCAATAGGGGGAAAAATTTAACTGCACATTATCACCCTGTTTAGGCAAAGCTCCAAACGACTTTTTGTAGATAAATATTACTTTCCATAGAGAAAACCGTTTTAGCATTTTTCTCATACAAAAAAGCCTCCAGTTTTGGAGGCTTTTTTCAATCTAGATAACTTCGCAGATCAATTAACGTTTGCTGTTATAAATCTGGTCGAAAATTGCACCATTCACAAAATGGGTTTTCTGTGCATTGGCCCAACCACCAAAGACTTCATCAATGGTAAAGGTTTTGATTTTCGGGAACTGTGCTGAATATTTGGCTAATACTTTTTCATTACGTGGACGATAGAAATGTTTAGCTGCCATTTCCTGACCCAACGGTGAATACAGGTAATTGATATAACCTGTTGCTAACCATTTATTGCCATTTTTCTCCACGGTACGATCCACAATCGCCACTGACGGTTCAGTCAAAATCGTAATCGATGGATAAACGATATCAAACTTGTTTTTACCCAAGGTTTTTTGCGTGACCAAGGCTTCATTTTCCCAAGTCAGCAATACATCGCCAATCCCACGCTCGGCAAAGGTGGTCATTGAAGCACGTGCAGCAGAATCCATCACTTTCACGTTCTTATAAAGCTTGCCGACAAAGTCCTGTGCTTTGGCTTTATTACCACCTGGCTGTTTCTCGGCATAACCCCATGCAGACAGATATACCCAACGCGGCAAACCACCCGTTTTCGGGTTCGGCGTAATAATTTGCACGCCTGGTTTAGTTAAGTCATTCCAGTCCTTGATGCCTTTCGGATTGCCCTTGCGTACCATGAATACAATCGTCGAGGTATAAGGTGCCGAGTTATGTGGGAATTCCTTTTGCCAGCCCGGCTGAATCTGACCAGATTTCACAATTTCTTCGATGTCATTGGCCAGCGCCAAAGTCACCACATCACCTTTCAAGCCATCGACCACAGAACGTGCCTGTTTGCCCGAACCGCCATGAGACTGCTTGAAATTCACATCCAGACCGGTGCGGTTTTTCCAGTAAGCCCCAAATGATTTGTTAAATTCATCATAGAACTCACGCGTAGCATCATAGGATACATTCAGAAACTGACGGTCTGCTGCTTGTGAAGCAGTCGCGGTCATACCCAAACCAGTCGCCAATAAGGCAGCACTAAATAACGATTTTAATTGAGTTTTCATGGCAGCACAGAGTTTATCTTCATTAGATATAACTATATGAAATAAAATCATTTATCGCAATTCACCCTACAACATCACAACACGATAAAATGAAAGGTTTTTCTGCATTAATATTATGTTTTTAAAAGAAAAATACTATTTATTATTCTACTTATCTCTAATATATAGAATTTTATGCATTAGATATAAAAAAAATGGATAACACTTTAGCCATTTTCCTTATTCTATTTAGACTACCGCTTACTTATCTTTTTTCATTGTAAATCTGGTCATAAATCGCTCCATTCACAAAATGTGTTTTTTGCGCTTTGGCCCAACCACCAAAGACTTTATCAATGGTGAAGGTCTGGATTTTCGGGAACTGAACCGAATATTTGGCAGCGACTTTAGTATCTCGCGGGCGGAAGAAATATTTCGCCGCAAGCTCCTGCCCTTTTGGTGAATATAAATAGTTCAAATAGCCTTTTGCCAGATGGGTAGTGCCATTTTTATTCACGTTTTTATCGACAATCGCTACCGATGGCTCGGCCAGAATTGAAATCGATGGATAAACGATATCGTACTTGTCTTTACCCAGACCTTGGGTCGCCAGCAAGGCTTCATTTTCCCAGGATAAAAGCACATCCCCAATACCGCGCTCGGCAAACGTCGTCAGTGAACCACGGGCACCGGAGTCGAGCACTTTGACATTTTGATAAAGTTTTTTCACCAGCTCTTTGGCTTTCGCATCATTCCCGCCAGGCTGTTTCAGCGCATAACCCCAAGCAGACAGGTAGATCCAACGCGGTGCGCCACCGGTTTTTGGGTTTGGGGTAATAATGTCCACACCCGCTTTGGTCAGATCATTCCAGTCTTTGATTTGCTTTGGATTCCCTTTACGCACCAAGAATACAATCGTAGAGGTATAAGGTGCCGAATTACTCGGAAACTCTTTTTGCCAGTCTTTCTCGATTAAACCTGCATTGACGATTTCTTCGATATCATTGGCCAAGGCCAAGGTTACGACATCGGCCTGCAAACCATCGACCACCGAACGTGCCTGCTTGCCTGAACCGCCATGCGACTGTTTAAAATTAACCGTTTGTCCGGTTTTCTGCTTCCAAAATTTGCCAAATTCTTCGTTATATTCCTGATAAAATTCACGGGTCGGGTCATAAGAGACATTCAGGAAATCTTTGGCAATGGAATTCTGTACTGCTGTTCCCACTAAAATTGTCAAGATTGCGGATGCTATTATTTTTTTCATTTGATGTAACTCATTGTTTATATGACCTGCACTATACAAATCAAAAATAAACATAACAATCATATATTTATAACAATATCTACAATCTATTTATGATTTTGAGATATCTTCTAACAATTAAATCCAGATACATATTCTGCTAGAAAAGTAATCTTCTGCTACAATATAAGACAGTTCTTCACGTTCTCTTCACAGTTGTCTGTTAAAAATAGGCCACCAAAACAGGAAATTACGATTTTTGGTAATTTTCCACAGAGTTATATTATTTCTTTTGTAAAAAATGTGACTGGGTTCTACTTCTTTATGATCAACTGTGATTAAATTGTAGGCAGAGTATTAAAAAAACATTTTTAACAAAATAAAACCAACCCGAAGTAAGGAGGAAGTTTGGATATGAAATTTACATTATTCACAGCCAGCATCCTAAGCCTGATTATGTTGTTCTCGATTCAACTCGGTCATGCCGTCGTTGTGAAGACAGATTTGCCGAAGCCTACAGTAAGCACTGTTGAAAGCAAGACTTCGCCGATTGAAAAAGCGATTCAGCAACAAAAAACTGAAAAAACACTTCAAACAGAAGATAATCTAAAAGTCTTGACTGCATTTAAAGTCGCACCTTCGCAAAATTTCTTTGCAGAACAGAATTACCGCTTCACCCGCTTTGTACAAAGTATTTTTTCGAGCGATCATTCTTAAGCAGTACCAAAACACAACAGCGCTGAATATTTCCGGATTTAAAAGCCACATCACTCAATGTTGAATAAAGCATTAAGTGATGTGGCTTTTTCGCTATAATAGCTGCAATTTTATATCTAAGATTAGATCCGGCTATGACTGTTCGTACTCGTATTGCACCTTCTCCTACTGGTTTTCCGCATGTAGGTACTGCCTATATCGCCTTGTTTAACTTATGTTTTGCTAAACAGCATGGCGGTGAATTCATTCTTCGTATTGAAGATACTGACCAACTGCGCTCAACGCCTGAATCTGAAAAAATGATCCTGGATTCATTGCGCTGGTTGGGTCTGAACTGGTCTGAAGGTCCTGATGTCGGTGGCCCGCATGCGCCGTATCGCCAGTCAGAACGTATGGATATCTATAAAAATTATGCCTTGGAACTGGTAGAGAAAGGTCATGCTTTCTACTGTTTCGCAACTGCTGAAGAACTGGATCAAATGCGTGCAGAACAGCAGGCACGTGGTGAGTCGCCACGTTATGACGGTCGCGGTCTGAATCTCACTCAAGAAGAAGTTGAGCGCCGTTTGGCCGCTGGTGAACCACACGTCATCCGTATGAAAGTACCAACCGAAGGCGTATGTAAATTCAATGACATGCTACGTGGCGAAGTGGAAATTCCATGGGCGCAAGTAGACATGCAAATCCTGCTAAAAACCGATGGCCTCCCAACCTACCATTTAGCAAACGTAGTAGATGATCATTTGATGCAAATCACCCACGTAATTCGTGGTGAAGAATGGATTCCATCTGCGCCGAAACATCAGTTACTGTATCAATATTTCGGTTGGGACATGCCGGTACTATGCCACATGCCACTGCTGCGTAACCCGGATAAATCTAAGCTGTCTAAACGTAAAAACCCGACCTCAATTAACTATTACAGAGACATCGGTGTACTGCCTGAAGCCTTGTTGAACTACTTGGGTCGTATGGGCTGGTCAATGCCAGATGAAAGTGAAAAATTCACTTTGGCTGAAATGATTGAGCATTTTGATATCAAACGTGTATCCCTCGGTGGTCCGATCTTTGATGTTGAGAAATTGAACTGGTTAAATGGTCAATGGATCAAGGCACTCAGCCCGGCTGAACTTCTAGACACCTTATTGGCCTGGAAAGCAGATCGTGCCAAATTAGAAGAAATTGCAGCTGCGATTCAACCGCGTATTAACCTGCTGTCTGAAGCTGTGAACTGGTCTGCACATTATTTCAACCATTTCCCGACCCTGTCTAAAGAACAGTTTGAAAGCAAGAAACTGTCGGATGAACAGGTACGTCAAAGTCTTCAATTCGCAATTTGGCGTTTAGAAAGCCTGTTTACTTGGAATAACGACACGGTGAGCCAGACCTTGATGGACTTGGCGACACAGATGGAAATCAAGTTGCGCGACTTCATGCCTGCGTTCTTTATTGCGATCGCCGGTTCGACTGCGTCTACACCCGTGATGCAAACGATGGTGACCATTGGTCCTGATTTAACCTTTGCACGTTTACGTCATGCGCTGGAAATTGTCGGTGGTCCAAGCAAAAAAGAGCTGAAAGTCTGGGAAAAACTCAATGAAAGCTTAAAGTTGCCGAAAAATGAAGCAGTTGATTAAGCTTAATTAATTTTTGTGTTGACGTGTGAGCGCGATATCCCTAATATAGCGCTCACACAGACTGGGGTCATAGCTCAGTTGGTAGAGCGCTACAATGGCATTGTAGAGGTCAGGAGTTCGATCCTCCTTGACTCCACCAAATCAAGTCTTGCTTTAGCTGTGTTATTTGCCTCAATTGTCCCTATCGTCTAGAGGCCTAGGACATCGCCCTTTCACGGCGGTAACCGGGGTTCGAATCCCCGTAGGGACGCCATATTCAAGATGACCATAATATATTATGGTCATCTTATAAAAAACCCAAGCATTGCGACTTGGGTTTTTTATTGCCTGTATATTTTATGTTGGGCAATATTTCGGTTTCTTCGCATCTTCCGATAAAATAATCAGTAATTTAGAATTTTGGAGTTGTAATGCAATATCGTTGCCCTAAGTGTCAAAGCCCGAAAATCATGCCAGTGGCCCAGCCAGGTCAAGCAGCTCCACGTCCAGTGGTTCCTAAAAGCTTAATGTTTCTGGTTCCTGCCCTGTTCCTGTTGCTATTGCTGGTGATTATTAGCATCGCGATGTGGATTTTTGGCGATGGTGCAGGTACCACTTTACAGACTGCGACTGTGATCGTCTTTATTCTTTCTTTGATCGCAGGCTTTATGTTCTATAAGGACTTACCTGATTTTAAAATTTCAATGCAGGCATTCATGCAAACACAAAAGAAATGGAAATGCCGTGAATGTAATCATGAGTGGGAAATCTAATTTACCCTCCACCATATAATAAACATAAAAAAACCAGCCCTGAGGCTGGTTTTTTATTTACAAAAGTCGGAGATGATTAAACACCGATTTTGCGATATTTTTGACGCTTCGCTACAAGATCATCACCATCACGCTTACGGCGATATTCTTCAAACTCAGCATAGTTACCGGTGAAGAATTCAGGTGTTTCACCTTCGAATGACAAGATGTGCGTTGCAATACGGTCCAGGAACCAACGGTCATGCGAGATCACCATCACAGTACCTGGGAATACCAGAATGGCATCTTCAAGTGCACGCAAGGTTTCGATATCCAAGTCGTTTGATGGTTCATCGAGTAGGATAACGTTTGCGCCCATTTGCAGGATTTTCGCAAGTTGTAAACGGTTACGCTCACCACCTGACAATTGACCTACGCGTTTTTGCTGATCTTGGCCTTTAAAGTTAAAGCGACCGATATACGCACGAGATGCGATTTCGTAATCACCAATCTTCAAGATGTCTAGACCGCCAGACACTTCTTCCCAAACGGTTTTGTTGTTATCTAAGGTGTCACGGATCTGACCGACATAAGCCACTTTAACCGATTCACCCAGCGTTACCGTACCGGTATCTGGTTGCTGTTCACCAGTCATCATACGGAATAGCGTGGTTTTACCTGCACCGTTCTCACCCACGATACCCACAATTGCAGCAGGTGGTACTGTGAACGTTAAATCTTTGTACAGTAAGCGATCACCAAACGATTTGCTGATGCCTTCAACTTCTACAACCTTGTTGCCCAGACGTGGGCCAGGTGGAATGTAGATTTCAGAGGTTTCGTTACGTTGCTGGAATTCGCGTGAGTTAAGCTCTTCAAAACGCTCCATACGCGCCTTGTTTTTCTTTTGCTGACCTTTGGCATTTGAACGAACCCATTCAAGTTCTTTTTTCAATGCTTTAGCAAAAGATTCTTCCTGCTTGTTCTCTTGCTCTAAACGGGCATTTTTTTGCTCAAGCCAAGAAGAGTAGTTACCTTGATACGGAATACCCATACCACGGTCAAGCTCAAGGATCCATTCTGCAACATTATCCAGGAAGTAACGGTCATGCGTAATAGCGACGATGGTACCCGGGAAGTCTTTCAAGAAACGTTCCAACCAAGATACAGATGAAGCATCTAAATGGTTCGTTGGTTCGTCTAGAAGTAACATATCTGGTTTAGACAGAAGTAATCGGCACAGCGCCACACGACGACGTTCACCACCTGAAAGCTTAGATACATCTGCATCCCAAGCAGGCAAGTTCAATGCTGCAGCTGCTTGATCCATCTGGTTCGCAAGGTTATGCGCATCCCAAGTCTGGATAATCGCTTCAAGCTTCTCTTGCTCTTTCGCAAGTGCATCGAAATCCGCATCTTCTGCTGCATATTCAGCAAAGACTTCATCCAGACGTGCCAAGGCATCAAGCGGTTCACGTAAACCATCTTCGACGTTACCACGAACGTCTTTAGTTTCATCTAAAGGTGGTTCTTGCTCAAGATAACCGATTTTTATACCCGGTTGCGCACGTGCCTCACCAGAGAAATCTTTATCTACGCCCGCCATAATACGAAGCAAGGTAGATTTACCTGCACCGTTTAAACCAAGCACACCAATTTTAGCGCCTGGGAAAAATGATAAGGAGATGTCTTTCAGGATTTCGCGCTTAGGCGGAACCATCTTCGACACTCGGTTCATCGTGTAAATATATTGGGCCACGTAGGACTCCTCAACTGAAAAACCAAATGGGGTTAAAACAACCACCCCAGCTCAAAAATGAGCGAAAAAATAATCGGCTATTATACGCAGAAAGCTGCGAAAACATAAGCCATTGCCATGAACTTCAATGCATTGTTACAAGTTTATTGATGATGTTTTTTTAAACAGTTGTTTTCAGTAAAATAAACGACTCAAATCCAGGTCGATATATGAATATTTCATATATTTATTTCAATAAAATTGCACTTTTACTCATATGTGAAAATGCTACACTCAAGCCATAAACTTAAACAAGAAGATCAAACAGAATGAGTTATAAAGCAGAAACCCTTGCGATTCATGCAGGTTATACCCCAGAAGCAACCACCAAAGCTGTGGCAGTGCCGATTTACCAAACCACGTCTTATGCCTTTGACAATACTCAACATGGGGCCGATCTCTTTGATTTAAAGGTTCAGGGCAATATCTATACCCGAATTATGAACCCGACCACTGCGGTTCTGGAACAACGTGTCGCAGCACTGGAAGGTGGAATTGGCGCGCTGGCTTTGGCCTCTGGCATGGCTGCAATTACTTATGCGATTCAGACCATTGCGGAAGCGGGTGACAACATTGCTTCTGTGTCAACGCTATATGGCGGTACCTATAACCTCTTTGCCCATACCCTACCAAAACAGGGCATTGAAGTCCGTTTCTTTGATTATGAAAAGCCGGAAAGTCTGCGTGACTTGATTGATGAAAAAACCAAACTGGTCTTTGTCGAATCGATTGGTAATCCACTGGGTAATATTATTGATCTGGAAGCCATTGCTAAAATTGCACATGAATATGGCGTACCGGTGATTGTCGACAATACCGTTGCCACCCCAGTACTACAAAAATCTTTCGACTTTGGTGCGGATATTGTGGTGCATTCCCTGACCAAATATATCGGTGGTCATGGCAATTCAATTGGCGGCATTATTGTGGATAGCGGCAAATTCCCGTGGGGCAAATATCCTGAACGTTTCCCTGCCCTGAATACGCCTGATCCAAGCTACCACGGCGTGAACTATGTCGAAGTTTTGGGAGAAGCGGCTTATATCGCCCGTGCCCGTGTGGTGCCACTGCGCAATACCGGTGCTGCGATCAGTCCACAGAATGTATTCCTGATTCTGCAAGGTCTGGAAACCTTAAGCCTACGGATGGAACGTCATACCGAAAATGCCTTGAAAGTGGCGGAATATTTACAGCAACATCCTAAAGTGAAATGGGTCAATTACGCCGGCCTGAAAGATCATCCACAGCATGCTTTGGCACAAAAATATGTGAAAGGTAAACCGTCTGCTATTTTGACCTTTGGGGTAGAACATGGTCTCGAAGGCGGCACACGTTTTATTGATGCCCTGCAATTGTTTACCCGTCTGGTCAATATCGGCGATGCCAAAAGTCT
This sequence comes from Acinetobacter lwoffii, assembly GCF_052078135.1. Taxonomy (GTDB): domain Bacteria; phylum Pseudomonadota; class Gammaproteobacteria; order Pseudomonadales; family Moraxellaceae; genus Acinetobacter; species Acinetobacter lwoffii_Z. The sequence continues at coordinate 32,278 of NZ_JBQGUZ010000012.1, read as the reverse complement.
GGCTTGTCATCCGGCGACCACTACACATCGTCAGCTGAATGCCGAGGAGTTAAAATCGGCAGGTGTCAGTGAAGATATGGTGCGTTTATCCATTGGAATTGAACATATTGATGACCTGATTGCCGATCTGGAGCAGGCGCTGGCGACCGTTTAAAAACGGTGCCCGAGCCGATTCGAAACCTCATCATTTTGATGAGGTTTTTTTATTTATTTTCTAAAACAGCCACTTGCTTTGCTTTTTATTTTCATGTTAAAAGTTAAATGAAAGAGTGAACACAAATAGAGCAATTACTCTAATTTTTATTTTAATTTCAATACTTTAATTTATAGATTTTCCTGAAGAATTGGTTATCATATCTGGACTCACCTTCGCTCTCATCTTCTGTTAGAGCGCCATAGACCTTTAATAAAAATAATTTGAACGCTGACTTCAAATTAGGGATAACAAACGTGAAAACTAGACTACACAAACAACTGGAAAAACGTGTTGCAGGTAAAACCGTCCTGATTACCGGTGCATCCAGCGGTATTGGTTTAACGACAGCACATCAACTGGCTGATGCAGGTGCCCATGTTTTACTGGTAGCCCGTACTCAGGAAACCCTAGAACAAGTAAAATCAGAAATTGAAGCTAAAGGCGGCAAAGCCTCAATCTTTCCATGTGATTTAAACAATATGGAAGCGATTGATGAAGTTTCCAAACAGATTATTGCCTCAGTCGATCATATTGATATTCTGATCAATAATGCAGGACGTTCGATTCGCCGTGCCGTGCATGAGTCGGTAGATCGTTTTCATGATTTTGAACGGACCATGCAGCTGAACTATTTCGGCGCGGTGCGTCTGGTGATGAATATCCTGCCGCAAATGATGATTCGTCGCGCGGGTCACATTATTAACATCAGCTCAATTGGCGTACTGGCCAATGCTACCCGCTTTTCGGCCTATGTTGCTTCAAAAGCTGCGCTGGATGCCTTTAGCCGCTGCCTGTCTGCAGAAGTACATTCACATAAAATCGCAATCACATCGATCTATATGCCTTTGGTGCGTACTCCGATGATTGCGCCAACTAAAATTTATAAATATGTCCCAACGCTCTCTCCGGAACAGGCGGCTGACCTGGTTGCCTATGCGATTGTGAAACGTCCGAAGAAAGTGGCGACCGGTTTGGGCCGTCTGGCTTCCATTACCTATTCAATTGCACCGGATATCAACAATGTCTTGATGTCGATTGGTTATAACCTGTTCCCAAGTTCAACTGCATCTGTGGGTCAACCACAAAAATTAAACTTGGTGCAAAAAGCATATGCACGTTTGTTCCCGGGCGAACACTGGTAATTTTTCAGACGGATGATTGCTGGAAATACGAGCCGCCGACTGGGCGGCTTTTTTATGTCTCAGTTTTGCAAGATCTGGAATAAAGTGAACTGATTTAAAAAACCACGACACAGCCTGTCCTGATCAACACAGATTTTTGCCGCAAATGCTGCGAGATCACGTACACTATCAGCGGATATTTCCTATCCGTATTTTTATATTTTGATTGAAATGATGGAAACCCTTATGAACAACGCGCAATGGCTCGATGAAGTAAAATTTAACGAACAAGGATTAGTCCCTGCCATTGCCCAGCATCATCAAACTGGACGTGTGTTGATGGTAGCCTGGATGAACCGTGAAGCCTTGGCTTTAACTGCCGAAAAAAATCAGGCAGTGTATTTCTCTCGTTCACGCAGCAAGTTATGGCATAAGGGCGAAGAATCAGGACATTTTCAGACCGTACATGAAATCCGTCTGGACTGTGATGCCGACGTGATTGTGCTGCAAATTGAACAGCATGGCGGCATCGCCTGCCATACCGGCCGTGAATCATGCTTCTATCGCAAGCTCACGCCAAATGGCTGGGAAATTGTCGATGCACAGTTGAAAGATCCGTCTGCGATTTATGGCGAAAAATCCGCGAATCCGCATACACTGGTGATGGAAGCATCAACCGCCCAATCTGAACAGGTCGAAGTCTTGTCTTATCTGGGCCAAATGATGGCAGAACGCAAACAGGCCGATCCGGATTCTTCTTATGTAGCCAAGCTCTACCATAAAGGCTTGAACAAGATTCTGGAAAAAGTGGGTGAAGAAAGCTTTGAAACTGTGCTGGCAGCCAAAGACTTTGATCAGGATGCTTCGGTAGACCATAAAAATGATCTGATCTATGAAGTGGCAGATCTTTGGTTCCATACCATCGTCATGCTCGGTTATTTCGACCTGGATGTGCAATTGGTATTAAATGAACTGGCACGTCGCCAAGGCTTGTCTGGTCTGGTTGAAAAAGCCAACCGTCAGCATTAAGCCTTGAATTCATCTGTGTCTGATTTAAAAAAACCGACCGCGACCTATGAGCAGGCCACTGCCATTGATAACGCACGTCTGGGCAAATCCTTTAAGGTGATTGCCTATGCAGGTACAGGTAAAACCACTACCCTGCAAATGATCAGTGATGCCATGCCGCAAAAACGCGGCATGTATCTGGCCTTTAACAAAGCCATTGCCAGTGAAGCGCAGGCCAGGTTCCACCGGGGTGTGGATTGCCGGACTTTTCACTCGCTGGCGTTTCGCAGTGTTCCACGTGGAGTCACCGACAAACTGCGCTTGCCGCGCTTGAGTCCAAGTTTTATTGCAAAAGAATACCGGCTTGAACCGATGACCATGCGCCGTATGATGGGGGGGCGTTATGAAAAATATGTCTTAATGCCTTCGCGTCTGGCGAGTTTAGTCGCCAATGCTGTTGGTTATTTCTGCTCGACCAGTTCACAATACCCTGCCCCACGGCATATTCAGGCACCGAGCTGGTTGCATCCGGATGATATCGAGACTTTACAGAAGAAACTTTATCCGGCAGTCGAACGACGCTGGTTAGAGTCGATTGATCCAAATCATCAGGCCGGCATCGGTCATGACATTTACCTGAAACTCTGGGCGCTTTCCGAGCCGAACATCCCGGCCGATTATGTACTATTCGATGAAGCTCAGGATGCCGATCCCTTAATGCTGGGAATTCTACTGAAACAGCGCAGCACCCAGGTGATTTATGTCGGTGATGCCCATCAGCAGATTTATGCCTGGCGTGGTGCAGTCAATGCCATGCAGCAACTGCCTTTACCTGAATCACGTCTGACCACCTCATTTCGTTTTGGTCCTGAAATTGCCCTGAATGCCAATGCCATTTTAGGTGCCTTAAATGAGACCGTGCCTTTGCTTGGCAATCCGTTGTTAGATTCTAAAGTCGTGAATAAACCGCATACCAAAATGCGGGATGCAATTTTATGCCGGACCAATGCCCGTGCTATGGAACTGTTATTAGCAGGTTTAGTTCGTGGCGATAAAGTCAGCCTGCAAGCCGATCACGTCAAACTGAATCGTTTTGTCGATGCGGCCGCCATGCTGAAACAGGGCAAACGTGTGGTTGATGTACCGGAACTGGCCTGGTTTAACTCCTGGCATGATGTCCATGAATACTGTGAAACCAATGAAGGCAGTGACATCAAGCCACTGGTCAAACTGGTGGACGAACATGGCACCGATCCGCTGAAAAAAGCTCTGGCTAAAATCACACCAATTGCCCAGGCCGATTATATTATTTCCACGGCGCACAAGGCCAAAGGCTTAGAGTGGGATCGGGTTCATATTGAAGATGACTATCAATTTAAGCTGAATGAAAAAGACCATAAAATTAGTGATGAAGAATTAAGATTACTTTACGTGGCCTGTACACGTGCTAAAGTGAATTTAAATATTCATCACATTTATGACCTGATTCAGCAACTGAAAATCAAGATGCCGCAGTCGCTTCGGCAGGCAGTCGGTTAAAGTGCATGGCATGGATGTAAACATCATGGGACAGGTGATCTATGCACATCCAAGCGCTTCAACTGAAACACACCCTGCATTTTTCTGACATTCAGCTCCAGTTTAATTATCCGCAATGCCCGGTCACCTTGATTCTGGGCAATCAGGGAACTGGCAAAACTACGCTTTTACGTTTTAGCTATCAGGCACTGACCTGGTTTGCAGCCCGTTATCGCGACAGCCGTGCTGCCGGTCTGGTGATGCAAGATCAGGACATCATGCAAACCCGGCTGCAATCCAAAATTGACATCCGGATTGGTTTTCCTGAAGAGATGGGCAGCTTGCCAGAATCCAGTCAGTCCGAGCCTGCGAACCTACAAAGCTGTTCCTGGCAAATCTACAAGACCCTAAACAGTCAGGGTCTGGGCTTTAGCAAAGCAGAAACCTCACAGCTTGAAAGCGTGCTCAGCCTGTATCACAAAGCCCGCTTGCACGATCCCCTGCTCGGTTTGCCGCTAATTGCCTATTATCCGGCTGAACGCTTTACCAATGAAGTCAATCTGCTCAGCAAAAATAACCCGGCCATTCTCCAGTCCGCACATGCTTATGAAATAGCTGCGATTCCTTTCACCACCTTTGCCCGTTTTTTTGAATGGTTTCGTGAAATCAGTGATATTGAAAATGCGCAAAGTGCCAAGATTATGGATCAGATTTTGTCGCGTGCCTTGCAGCAGTCTGAAAACATTCGCGGAGATGAACTGGCCCGGCAGATCGAGAAAGCCCAGGCACATCTGCATGCACCGAATCTCACCGCTTTAAAACAGGCTCTGTCACTGATCCTGCCAGAAGCCAGTCAAATTTATTTAAAATATCAGCCCAAGCTGCAATTGATGGTGACCTATCAGCAACAAACTTTCACGTTCCAGCAACTGCCCAACAGTATCCGCAACTGGATTGCGCTGGTGGGCGATATTGTGCGACGTCTTTGCCTATTGAATCCCAAAAGTTTATTTCCGTGTCAGGAAGGTACAGGCGTTTTACTGATTGATGCGATTGATCATCAACTGGATCAGGAGATGGCAGCAATGATCCTGTCACGCCTACATCAGGCTTTTCCCAACTTGCAGATTATTGCGACCGGCAACCGGCCTGAATTACTGGAACAGGCGCACGACTTTCAATGTCTGAAACTGGAAAATAAACAGCTGCACCCCATTCATCTTGAAAGTATGAAAACCCAGTTTGATCAGATCTACGCAGAGCTGGAACTGCAGCGAAATAAAGATATCTCGCCCGAAGATACTTTATTGGAAACGGTCACCGAACCCATCACACCGCTTGCTGTATTGCAAATGATTCAACAACAGTTAAATCCGGAACAGCAACAAGAATTGCTCGCTTTACTTGCTCAGGAGCATCATCCGACGCTACCTCAGTCGCTCTAAACAGATTCAAAAAAATAAGAGCGACTGTTTGAGTAAACAAGGAAGTCTTTTCAGCATTCTCTTTTTGCCCTGATTAAACTATTTTGAGTCAAATTTACAATCAATGCCTGCAATTTAATCTTAATTTTCGGTAACTTCTGGATGATCTGTTTAAGCATGCAGCGCCTGTTAAATCCGAGCCGGCGTATAATTTATAAGTTCTACATAAAAACGTTGATGTTGTTGTTATCCTGTAATATGATCGGTTTTATTTGCGAATTTCATTGTAAAATCGGAATTTGCTATCGTTTATAAGTTGCGCAATACAACTGTTTTATATTCTTTTTGAATATTCTTTTGGCTTTCAAGATTGAGAAGTTTGGGTCACTCCTTGGGGTCCTGTAATCCTTGAAAGATAAAGATTCACCTTAGGTTGGTCAAAACCTAAATCATGACAATGGATACGAGTGTGCTGCCGATTATTATATTGTTACCGTTAGTATTAGGCACAACCCTTGTCTCGTGGCTGAAACAATTTTCGCGCGGGGTAACGGCTTTAGGGGCAATTGGTGTCAGCCTCAGCAGTTTCTTATTATTATTGAGTCAGGCGCCCGCCATATTTGATGGTGCAGTGATTACCCAGACCTGGTCCTGGCTGCCCCAGCTCGGCATCGATTTCAGTTTTCGCCTGGATTCTCTGGGACTGCTGTTTGCCTTGCTGATCAGCGGAATTGGTACACTGATTTATATTTATGCCTATTATTATCTCAATCCAAAAAATTCACTGAGCAAACTGTATCTCCTGCTGATGCTATTTATGGCGGCGATGCTCGGAATTTCATTGTCGAATAACCTGATTATCTTATTGATTTTCTGGGAACTGACTAGTATTTCATCCTTCCTGCTGGTGGGTTACTGGAGCAATTACGAAGCGGCGCAACGTGGCTCACGTATGGCCCTGACCATTACCGGAATGGGTGGTCTGGCGATGCTGGGCGGTTTTGTCCTGCTTGGTCAAATCACCGGCACTTATCAGCTTGACCAAATCCTGATGATGACTGAACAGATTCAGTCCCATCATTTATTTGTTCCAACCCTGTTGCTGATTTTACTCGGTGCCTTTACCAAGAGTGCGCAGTTCCCGTTTCACTTCTGGTTACCGAATGCCATGGCTGCACCGACACCGGTCTCTGCCTATTTGCACTCGGCCACCATGGTCAAAGCCGGTTTATTCCTGGTAGCACGTTTGCTCCCGATCTTTGCCGGTGCTGCACTGTTTCATAATATTGTGACCTTTGTTGGTCTGTTTACCCTGTGCATGGCCGCCTTCTTTGCCATTTTTAAGGAAGACCTGAAAGGCTTGCTCGCCTATTCCACCATCAGCCATTTAGGTCTGATCATGTGTCTGCTCGGGATTGGTTCACCATTGGCTGTTGCAGCAGCGATTTTCCATATTATTAACCATGCCACCTTTAAAGCGGCACTGTTTATGATTGCCGGCATCATCGATCATGAATCCGGTACCCGTGACTTACGTAAACTGTCTGGCTTGTGGCAATTACTGCCCTTTACCGCAACACTGACCATGATCACGGCAGCATCCATGGCAGGTGTACCGTTGACCAATGGTTTCCTGTCTAAGGAAATGTTCTTTACCGAACTGGTCGCCAGTTTAAGTGGTCCACTTATGGTCGGCTCTGCTATTGTCGCGACACTGGCCGGGATTTTTGCGGTGGCTTATTCCATTCGACTGGTGCATGGAGTCTTTTTCGATGGTCCGCTAGGCAAGCAGGTCCCGAATAAAGATGCACATGAACCTGCCTTTGGTATGCGCGCACCGGCCACTTTGTTAGCAATTTTATGTATTTTAGTCGGTCTATTACCGGCTCTTCTGGTGGAAAAAATTGTCAACAGCACTACTCAAGCCACCACCCAGAATTTTGCCTTTGAAGGCACTCATCTGGCGCTTTGGCATGGTTTCAACCTGCCCCTTCTGATGAGTGTGATTGCTCTGCTCGGCGGAATAATCTTTTACTTTTCTCTCGCCAAAGGTGGCGCCTTACGTGAAATCGACCTGGATCCAAAACTGGGCCGCTTACAGGGCCGGATACTGTTCGATCTATTTTTGAAAAATTTGCTGCTGAATTCACGTCGTTTCCGCCGTGCCACTGAAAATGGCAAATTACAAAGCTATTTATTATGGATTGTGATTTTTACCGTCGGCCTGGTGGGATTCCCATTACTCAGCAATGCGGTGGGTACGGGTACGCGCGAGCTGACCCATGCTCCTGCCCTGGCGATTATCTTGTGGTTACTGCTATTCTCGGCTTGCTGGATGCTGCTGTGGTTCCATCATGAACGGATTAAAGCGGTACTGATTAGCGGTGCAGTCGGTCTGGTCGTCACCATGGTCTTTATCGGCTTTTCGGCGCCCGATCTGGCATTGACCCAGATTACGGTCGATGTGGTCACCACGGTTCTGCTCCTGATGAGTTTATCTTTACTGCCACAACTAACTCCGTATGAATCGAGTCCGACCCGTCGCTGGCGTGATGCCATTATTGCCTTGGGCGGCGGTCTCGGGATTGCAGCAATTGCCTGGCTGATCATGACCCGTGATCACAATTCCATTTCATGGTTCTTCCTGCAACAGTCCATTCCTCTGGGCGGCGGAACCAATGTGGTGAATGTGATTCTGGTCGACTTCCGTGGTTTCGATACCTTCGGTGAAATTACCGTACTCGGCATTGCCGCGATTGGTGTTCTGAGCCTGATGGATGGCATGCGTGCGCATGGTACCACCATGACCCAGGGCCTGACCTATCGTTTTAACCCATCCCCGCTGATGTTGCGTATTACCGCATCCTGGATTTTGCCGGTCGCGCTGGTAGTCAGCCTGTATATCTTTATGCGTGGCCATAACCTGCCGGGCGGTGGTTTTATTGCCGGACTAGTGACTTCACTGGCACTTATTATTCAATATATCGCAGTGGGACAGGACAAAACCGAACAGTTGCTTGGCGCCAAATCCGGTCGCCTGTATGAAATCTGGATCGGGATCGGCTTAACGATTGCAGGATTGACTGGAATCGCAGCCTGGTTCTGGTCACGTCCATTCCTGACCAGTGCACATATTTATGTCTCTCCGCCCATTATTGGAGAAATGCATTTAGCTTCGGCTGCGCTATTCGATGTCGGCGTCTATGTCACTGTCGTCGGTGCCACCATGCTGATGATTTCTGTCTTGGGCGATTCACGTCACTCAAGCATGTCTGGCCCAGTACCAAGAGGATAATAGAATGATCAGTTTAGAATTTTTATTAGCCTCCGCGATTGGCCTGCTGACAGCCACAGGCATCTATCTGATCCTGCGGGCGCGTACCTTCCCGGTGGTGTTGGGCTTGGCCATGATTGGTTATGCGGTCAACCTGTTTTTATTTGCCATGGGCCGGATTCAGATGAATTCGCCTGCAGTATTAACCGAAGCTTCGAATGTGACCGATCCTCTTCCTCAGGCACTGGTGCTGACGGCCATCGTGATTGGCTTTGCCACCACTGCCTTTATTGTCCAACTGGCACTGCGTAGCCGCTACGAATCAGGAACAGACCACGTTGACTCAAAAGAAGATATCCCCCAGATTGATCCACGTGAGGATGAGCCTTAATGACTGATCTTCTCAATTTCTGGACTCAACATACTCCTATTTTCAGCATTCTTTTGCCGGCCTTTACCGCTTTTGCCTTGATACTTTTGGGAAATCCGGGTGCAGGCTCTCTGATCACGGACTGGCGTCAACCCTGGCGTCGTGGTATCAGCCATCTCTCGGGAATCTTGGGCCTAATCATTGCCGTCAGTTATCTGATAAACAGCAGTCAGGGCCAAATCAGCGTCTATACCCTCAGCGAATGGGCAGCACCATTCGGGATCGTGCTGGTGCTGGATCAGCTCTCGGCCATGATGCTGGTATTGACCTATGCGCTCGCCTTGCCTGTGGTCTGGTATGCCAGTAAAGAATGGGACTTACGCGGCCGTTATTTCCATGCCATGGTGCATTTCCTGCTGATGGGTCTGACTGGTGCATTCCTAACCGGTGACTTGTTTAACCTGTTCGTATTCTTTGAAATTTTGCTGATGGCGTCTTATGTACTGCTGTTGCATGGACAAGGTAAGGCACGTTTTCAGCTGGGAATTCACTATGTCACCATTAACCTGCTGGCGTCTGCGCTGTTCCTGATTGGACTCGGGATGATTTATGGCAGTGTCGGCAGCCTGAATATGGCTGATGTGGCCCGTTTGCTGCCAACCCTTGCAGAAGATCAGCATAAACTGGCGGTTGCTGGTGGCTTGATGCTGTTTGTGGTGTTTGGAATCAAAGCAGCAATGCTGCCGGTGGGTTTCTGGTTACCCAAAACCTATGCAGTAGCCACGACTCCTGTTGCCGCGCTCTTTACCATCATGACCAAAGTCGGGGTTTATGCGATTTTGCGGATCAACGGCACGGTTTTTGATGATGAATATAGCCATCAGATTCTGATGAACTGTCTGCTAGTGATTGGCCTGGTCACATCCGTCTATGGGGTGATCTGTGCGATTGGCACCGAACGTCTGCGCCGTTTTGTCGGTTTTATGGTGCTGTCTTCAGTCGGAACGATTTTGGTGGCCATTGGCCTGAATAATACTGCGGCTTGGGCGGGTGCGCTATATTACCTGGTACACAGCACCCTGATTGCGGCCGCATTTTATATTCTGTCGGGTTGGATTACCTCACAGCGTGGCGAATTTAAAGATCATTTTAAAATCGCCCCACTGATGAAACAGAACAAGCTGGTTTCGATTGTCTATTTCATCATCGCCTTGATGATGGCAGGCCTGCCACCGTTTAGTGGATTCTTCGGTAAAATCTTTATTTTGCAGGCTTCTGCTAATTCAGATTATCAGATGATTATTATCCTGACCATTTTGCTGGTAAGTTTTCTCAGTATTCTGGCTTTTACCCGGGTCGGTTTTATCCTGTTCTGGCGTTCGAGCAGACCTGAAGATGATCTTGATTCTGAAGAGTTTCATAAATATGAAGCCCTGCCGAGTAAAGCGCCGGCACGCAATGACCGGGTGATTTATATATTGCTCGCGAGCTTAACCGCCTACGTGGTGTTTGCCGGACCGATTTATCAATATAATTATCAGACTGCGGAACAGATCAAAAAAAATTCGGTCTATGAAGCCGCACTGTTAAAACCGGATGCAGAAGGTCAGTTTATTAGCGTGCAGCCATTCGATCCGAGGTATTTGCCAGAAACCAAATATGGTGGTGAGGTGATAGATCCTAATGCGCATCTGATTCCTTATGTGATTTCAGAAGCGACCTTGAAAGGTGAACATATTTCAGAATTCAAGCAACGCCAGATTGACCAGCAGCATATTGAACAGACCGAATATGATGATAATCAACTTAAACCGGCGGAGGGACCTTAATGGCTGGATCATTATTTCAACGCTGGTTCCCACATCCGCTGGTTTCTGTAATTGTGGGACTGAGCTGGGTTTTACTGGCACACAGCCTGGACGCTGGAACCCTACTGATGGCCTTGCTACTCGCAGTCATCATTCCACGTATGGTCGAACCCTTTATTGACTATACCCCCAATATCCAGTGGACTCCTGCCCTGCACCTGTTCTTCGTCGTAGTTTGGGATATTGTCGTAGCTAATATTAAAGTCGCAAAACTGGTGCTTGGTCCAACCAAGAACCTGCATCCGAAATGGTTCCGTGTGCCTTTAGATACCGAACATGAAGAAGTCAACACCTTGCTGGCGATGATTATTACCACCACACCGGGCACGGTATCTGCAGGGATTGATCAGGATCGTGGTGATATTCTGGTGCATGCCTTAAGCACAGAGGATGAAGCAGCAGAAATCGAAACGATCAAACAGCGCTATGAACGCCCGCTCATTGAGATTTTTAATGCACGATCAGGAGAAAAAGCATGACGATTCTACCTTATGCATTATTGATTTGTCTGGGTGCGGTAACCATCTCCATGTTACTGTGTCTGATCCGGCTGATTACCGGCCCCTCTATTGTTGACCGACTGCTGGCACTGGACACTCTATTTCTGAATGCCACCTGTCTGGTGGTGATTTTAGGTATTTACTGGAGTAGTACATTTCTGTTTGAAGGTGCACTCTTGGTCGCGATGTTGGGCTTTGTCTCTACCGCAGCCTTGGCACGTTATTTTACCACTGGCCATGTCATCGACTAGGAGTTTTTAAATGTCTTTAATTTTAGAAATACTGGTGTCGATTTTTCTATTGATTGGTGCTTTCTTTATGCTGGTTGGCGGAATTGGTATGGTGCGCTTGCCCGATCTGTTCATGCGTCTGCATGCACCAACCAAATCCAGTACTTTGGGCCTCGGCAGTTTCTTAATTGCAGCAATTATTTTCTCTGCCATGTATGGCCGTTTCGGCTTTGCGGAAGTGCTGATTACCCTGTTTGCCTTTATTACTGCGCCGGTATCCGCCAATCTGATGGCACAGGCTGCATTGCATTTGCGGTTACGCTCTTTGAGTGGCGAAGTGCCGGAAACGCTGGAACGTCCCCTGCCTTGGCAGCGTTCACGCCGTCGTACCTTTTATGAAAAGAAAATCAATCGCAATGATGATTTAGGTTAATTGAGCAAGCAATTCAAATTTTCTTAAATCTCAAAATAGAGAGATAAAAAAGCCACCCGAAGGTGGCTTTTTTAGTCCTAAGACTTATTCATCATCTTTTTTTGCTTCAGCTTCAGGTAAGTCCTTCACTGCTTCAGCGATCAGACCAAACATATAGTTACCATATGCATTGGTCTTATCGTAATGGAAACGTAGACGAGGCGTAATACGGGTTTTGATACGACGACTCAGCTCGTGGCGCAGGAAACCAGATGCTTTGTTCAACACATCCAGAGTTTCTTTATTGGCCTCTTGGCTTTGCTCATCGCCAAGTTCACGTCCCATCACAGTGACATAAACTTCCGCATATCCCAGGTCTGGGCTCACCTTCACCGCAGAGATGGTCACCAGACCACCTAAGCGTGGATCTTTCAGCTCCTGACGGATCAGTTCGGACAACTCGCGTTGTACTGTATCCGCCATACGCTTCAGACGTTGACTACCCGCCATTAAAGACTCCGTTTAATCAATTGAACATCGTACACTTCGATCTTATCAAGTGCTTTGATGTCTTTATAGCCTTTCACCGCAAGACCACATTCCATACCGGCACGAACTTCTTCAACCACTTCTTTGTAGCGACGAAGAGATTCAAGCTCGCCCTGGAACACAACCACGTCATCACGTAATACGCGAATCGGTTTGTTACGATGCAATACGCCTTCAAGTACCATACAGCCCGCAGCTGCACCAAACTTACTTGAGTGGAATACTTCACGTACTTGTGCAACACCCAGAATCGTTTCACGATGTTCTGGTGCAAGCTTACCGCTCATTGCTGCTTTCACATCATCAATCAATTGATAGATGATTGAGTAGTAACGAATGTCGATACTGTCTGCATCTGCTTTTTGACGCGCAGCGTTGTCCGCACGTACGTTAAAGCCGAGTAGAACTGCTTCTGAAGATTCAGCCAATGTCACGTCAGACTCAGTAATCGCACCTACACCAGAACCAATGATACGTACTTTAACTTCGTCAGTCGCAAGCTCAGCAAGTGCAACGTGTAATGCTTCTAAGGTACCGCGTACGTCAGTTTTCAACACAACGTTCACGATAGGCACATCTTTCTTGCCCATAGACGCCATGATGTTTTCAAGACGCATTGCAGATTGACGCTCAAGACGTTTTTGACGTTCACGATCCATACGCGCATCGGCAACTTCACGTGCTTTCTTCTCGTCGCTGACCACAAGAACTTCATCACCTGCCATTGGCGCTTCTGGAAGACCCAGAATTTCCACTGGAATCGAAGGACCTGCAGATTTGATACGCTGACCATTTTCATCCGTCATCGCACGAACGCGACCATAAGATGAACCGGCAAGAACAAGATCACCTACTTTCAATGTACCATTTTGAACCAGAATAGACGTTACCGCACCACGGCTGTTGTCTACACGTGCTTCAATTACGACACCTTGTGCAGCACCTTCTTCAGATGCTTTAAGCTCTAGAAGTTCAGCTTGAATCGAAATAATATCAAGAAGTTCATCAATGCCTTGACCAGTATGTGCAGAAACCATTGCCACTGGAACGTCACCACCCCATTGTTCTGGCACAATTTCTTTCACAGTCAATTCATTCAGAACGCGATCTGGATCAGCAGATTCTTTATCCATCTTGTTGATTGCAACAATGATTGGTGTACCTGCAGCACGTGCATGGTCAATTGCTTCTGCAGTTTGTGGCATTACACCATCATCTGCTGCAACAACTAGAACCACGATATCTGTTGCTTTCGCACCACGTGAACGCATTGCAGTAAATGCTGCGTGTCCCGGAGTATCAAGGAATGTAATCATACCTTTATCAGTAGTTACATGGTAAGCACCGATATGCTGTGTGATACCTCCTGCTTCGCCAGCAGCCACTTTGGCACGACGAATACGGTCAAGCAGTGATGTTTTACCATGGTCAACGTGACCCATAATAGTAACAACAGGCGCACGCGTAGATTGCGCACCACGTGCTTCTTCAGCTGCTTCAAGCAGGTTATCTTCAGCTTGTGTATCAGAAACCAGCACCGGATTATGGCCCATTTCTTCAACAACAAGTGCAGCAATTTCTTGATCAATTGCCTGGTTCTGAGTAACCAATTCACCCATTTTCATGAGTGATTTAATCACTTCACGAACCTTAACTGCCATTTTCGCAGCTAAGTCAGCAACGACAATCGTTTCACCGATTTCAACATCGTAAACCTGTTTTTTCACAGGTTTTTCGAAGCCGTGCTTGTTGCCTTGACTAGTTTTTAAACCGCGCTTAGGCTGTTTGCTGAAGCTTTGCTCTTCCTGACCACGACGACCACCTTTTTTAGGTGCACGCGCGCTCGGCGTATTCGTACCACGTTTGATTTCGCGGTCTTCTTTTGCAAAAGAGTCTTCATATGCCTGACCAACAAGACCGGCAGCCAGAGGAGAATCATCAACAACACGAATAGTTGCAGTGGTATCTTCCGCGGTGTACTTAGACGCCATTTGACGCATTTGTTCAAGCGTACGTTGCTGCGCTTCTTCAGCCGCTTTACGACGTGCTGCTTCTTCAACAGCTTTTAATTTTGCTGCTTCTGCTTCACGTGCCTTTTTCTGTTCAGCGGTTTCAGTTGGTTTAACAACTTGCTTCACAATCGGCTTGTTGGTTGATTTGCGTTTTACCACAACTGCAGCTTTAGAAACTTCTTGCTTGTCGCTGGTTTGCTTTGCAGCAGCACGCATCGCTTCTAGAGCTTTATTCGCGTTATTTACGCCAGTTTTTGGAGCTTCAGCAGAAGCAGCTTGCACTGTATTCTGCTCAGGCGCAGCTTTGGCCTGTTGCTCAGCCTTGGCTTTCGCCAATGCTTCTGCTTTGATCTGTTCTGGATCCGGCTTAACAAATGTATGCTTCTTGCGAACTTCTACATTAATCGTTTTCGCCTTACCTGAAGTACTGGCTACTTTAGCCGTACTAGTCGTTTTACGTTTCAACGTGATTTGCCCTGCTTGGCTTTCTGAACCCTGTGACTTTTTCACATGGCTCATCAAGCTATCTTGTTGTTCGGTGGTAATAATATCGTCAGCTTTACGCTGTGGTAAACCTGCCTCACGAACCTGCTCTAGGAGCTTCTCAACTGGACGACCCACGTTGAGGGCTAACTCTTTAATCGACTTGTCCGTCATATACTACCTCCTAGTTAAACCATGATTCGCGCGCTTTCATAATGAGTTGACCCGCTTTCTCAGCACCCAAACCTTCAATATCTTCGATATCGTCAGTCGCCTGATCTGCTAAATCATCCACTGTTACCACACCACGAGCTGCTAGCGCTTGCGCGATCTCTACTGTCATGCCTTCCATTGCAACAAGTTCTTCACTTGGCGCTTGTATGTTCTCTTGCTGGTGTAATGCATCAGCAAGTGCAATTTCTTTCGCACGGCTTTGCAGTAGTTCAACCAGTTCCGCATCTAGTTCGATTTCATCAAACGTTTCTGCAGGGACATAAGCAATTTCTTCAAGCGAGGTGAAGCCCATTTCTACCAATGCCATCGCCAAATCTTCCGCGATATCCAGACGGGTAACAAACATGTCCAGATATTGTTGCGCTTCGTTTTGTTGACGGGCGTAGTATTCCTCTTCCAGCATCATGTCCAGCTTGTAGCCAGTCAATTCAGATGCCAGACGAACGTTCTGACCTTGTGAACCAATCGCACGTGCCAACTGATCGCTGGTTGCGAAAATGATATCTGCAGTACGTGCATCTTCATCGATGACAATACTCGATACATCTGCTGGTTCCAATGCACTTGCGATATATTGCGCAGGATCATCCGACCAAACTACCACATCAATACGCTCGCCATTGAGCTCTTGCTGTACAGCCTGAATACGGGTACCACGCATACCAATACAAGCACCCACCGGGTCAATACGGTGGTCATTGGTTTTCACTGCAATTTTAGCACGAACGCCTGGTTGGCGAGCCGCCGCTTTAATTTCAATGATTTCTTCAGAAATCTCAGGGATTTCTTTCTTCATCAATGCAATCAGCATATCCGGTTTAGCACGTGACAGTTGTAACTGCGCACCACGACCTTCACGGTTGACATTGAATAGAATCGCATTCACGCGTTGCTTCGGACGAAGGATTTCTTTCGGAATCATTTCTTCGCGAGCAAGATACGCTTCAGCATTGTCACCTAGGTCAATGATAAAGCCGTCTTTGGTTTGTTTTTTCACTTCACCGTAGATCAGCTCGCCGACTTTAGATTCGTAAGCATCGGCTACAAGTGCACGTTCTGCTTCACGGATCTTCTGTACGATCACTTGCTTGGCAATTTGCGCTGCAATACGACCGAAGTCAATCGATTCCACTTCAAGCTCACGAATGTCGCCAATCGACCATTTTGCCGGATCGACATCAGAGATGGCATCCTGACAAGCTGGCATTTCATGGTCTTCGTCTGCAACCACTTCCCACTGACGGAAAGTACGATAGTCACCTGTTTTACGATCAATTTCCACACGTAAACGTGCTTCTTCCGAATGTGTTCCTTCGTAGAATTTTTTCTTTGTCGCAGCAACTAAAGCTTGCTCAAGCGCTTCAAAGATCGCTTCACGAGGTACACCTTTTTCGTTACTAACCGTTTCAACGACGGTCAGAATTTCACGTGCCATACGTCACCTATTCGTTAAATTTTTATTTATTCAATTAATCTTGGAAGACCAAATTTGCTTTATCGATATTGTGACTGTCGATCTCCAATACCTGTTGCTTTTCTACTTCAACTTGAATCATTTCATTGTCTAGGTCGACTGCAACCAGTTTGGCTTGGAATTTACGACGGTTATCTACCGCACTGATCAGACGTAGTGCTACGGTATGACCAATATAGCCTGACATCTGTTCGAGCTGGAAGAATGGACGATCCCAGCCTGGCGAAGATACTTCGAGTGAATATTCACCCGAGATCGGATCATGAACATCCAGCATTGCGCCCACTTGCTGCGTGACACGCACACAATCCTGAACGCCAATACCACGCCCCTGCTCTTCTTCACCATCTTCATTGATTGCTGGTGCAACGCTCTCATCGACTGGCTTGTCGATGTAGATACGTAATAACGAACATTTACCCTGTGGCAGGAATTCAATCCCCCAAAGGTTTACATTACAGGCTTCAACTGCTGGTGCAATCAAGTCCTGAAGTGCTTGAGTTTTATTTGATAGCTTCATTTACTCTCGTCATCTGGTGCGATTTTATGATCTATTTGACCACTACAAACCAATACAAACTATAGTAGTAGTGAAACATGGAGATTTGACCAAATAATGTCGACACTACACGATAGCCAATAAAAAAGGGCGTAAATCGCCCCAATTAATGCACAATTTAAGATTTTTTCAAATCCCACTGTGCAAAAAGGCCCACCTTGTTGTGAGCCTCTTTTTAGAAACTTGGTAGCGGGAGCTGGATTTGAACCAACGACCTTCGGGTTATGAGCCCGACGAGCTACCAGACTGCTCCATCCCGCATCAACGTGCAAAAATTATATACAAAAGATGAGAACTTTTCAATCAAAACCACATCATTCTGCATATTTGTCATCTGTCGCTAAAAAAGTGGTAGCGGGAGCTGGATTTGAACCAACGACCTTCGGGTTATGAGCCCGACGAGCTACCAGACTGCTCCATCCCGCATCAGCGTACAAATAACTTTCAGTCTAAAGTACTTAAACTGCTTTTAAATTTTGCATCTTTAAAAGATTGGTAGCGGGAGCTGGATTTGAACCAACGACCTTCGGGTTATGAGCCCGACGAGCTACCAGACTGCTCCATCCCGCAACAACATGCAAATTAATTTTCTCAACTTAAAACCTGTTTAAGCTGCCTCTTGAAAGTTTGCGTCTTTAAAAAGGATTGATTGGTAGCGGGAGCTGGATTTGAACCAACGACCTTCGGGTTATGAGCCCGACGAGCTACCAGACTGCTCCATCCCGCATCAATAGAAGTTTTTCAGCTGCATACACCAACTTAAATTTCTGGATTATAAGTTGGTGCGGAAGGGGGGACTTGAACCCCCACGCCCGAAAGCACTACCACCTCAAGGTAGCGTGTCTACCAATTCCACCACCACCGCAGCTGTGACGCATTCTAGTCGCATCACTGAAAAAAAGAAAGGACTAATTAAAACTATTCGGTCGTTTCTGGTGCAGTTGGTGAAGTTTCATTCGATTGCACAGGTGCGGTCGGCGCAGACTGAACCGATCCCAAACTATAGGCATTCGAGGTTTGTTGCTTGGCTAAAATCGCCAAAGTCAGACTGGTCACGAAGAACAGTGCAGTAAAAATTGCAGTCAAACGGGTCATAAAATTACCCGAACCCGATGCTCCGAATACTGTTGCTGCACCACCGCCACCGAAAGAGGCACCAGCATCTGCACCTTTACCATGCTGAACCAAAATCAAGACAATCATCAAAACAGCTAAGATAATATGTACTACCAGCACAAAAGTTTGCATGCCGAACTCCTAATTATTGTGTATTTGCAAATGCCTGAGCAATTTTATGAAACGACTCAGCATTGAGTGATGCACCACCGACCAATGCCCCATTGATATCTGGGCAGGCTGCTAACTCTACTGCATTTTCCGGCTTGACACTACCACCATATAAAATCGCCATACTCTCGCCATAGCCTGTAATCTGACTTAAACCTTGACGGATTTGTGCATGCATGGCCTGCGCATCTTCAGGAGAAGCCGTTTTACCTGTACCAATCGCCCAGATCGGCTCATAGGCAATCACGATATTGTTCCATTGCTCCGCTTCAACCACAGTAGCGATATCACAAACTTGTTGTAATACGACAGCTTCCGCCTGCCCTGCTTCACGCTGTTCCAGACTTTCACCGACACAATAAATCACAGTCAAACCGGCACTTAAAGCATTCTTGATTTTAGCATTTAAAATATCAGCATTTTCTGCAAATATTTCACGGCGTTCAGAATGACCCACTAGTACATAGTGAATTTGACTATCGGCCAACAATTCAGCACTGACTTCACCGGTATAGGCACCCGTTCCTGAAATACGTGAAACATCTTGTGCTACGGTATAAATCGGACGAACCGCAGATGACAGCTCTGCCTGAATCTGGCTTAAGGCAATCGCAATCGGTGCCACACCTAAATGACATTGATCTTCGGCAATTGGTGCAGTTTCCAGCAAATTCTTAATACTACGCACCAAGCTCAATGCCTCTGCCTGTACTGGATTCATTTTCCAGTTACCTATCACCCAAGGGGTAATCGTCGAAACCGACATAATTAACCTATTTCATTTACATATTTTGAATTGGGCACATTCTACACGGAATTGGAAAATTAAAAGAATAGTTTTCTTATCACTCATTCTCGGTTTAGACTATCCAAAATGGTTATTTTTTGTTATCACTTAAAAAAATGGGGACTTCTTCTAACCAGTTCATGCTTTTACTGGAGATGAGGAAGCTAGCAGCACTCTTAGCTATGGTATTTTTACGTAACAAACGTATAATTTTAGTATAGCAATTAAAAGAATTTGATGAGTAGGCATTTATAGCATGACAGCATTACAGGGGTCGCCAAGATTTACCGGATTTATTCGTCGTTTGGTCGAGGAAGGCGTCATCTCGGCTGAAGATATGCGCACTGCGTTGGCGCATGCTAAACAAGAAAAAGTCGATATTGTGGCTGAGTTAATTAACCAGCAGCAGCTTTCTCCGACCGTCATTGCTGAAACGATTTCAGTTGAGTTTGGCGAACCACTGTTTGATATCAGTGCCTATGATCCTGCCCAAATTTTGCGGGATGCGATTGATGAAAAGCTGATTACCAAGCATCGCATCCTGCCGATTTTTAAAAATTCCAGTATTTTATATGTTGCAATCAGTAACCCGACCAATATCGAAGCAATTGATGCAGTCCGTTTTTCAACTAAACTCAATATTGAAACCATTATTGTTGAACACAATAAACTTGAAAAACTGATCGAGCAGAATTTTACCGAAGAAAGCACGTTTGAGTTTGATGAAGACTTTGACTTAGATGTTGATGTCGAATCTGCTGATCCGAATAAAGAAGAGGATGACAGTAACAAGGGGGAAGAAGCCCCTATTGTTAAATATATTAATAAATTACTAATTGATGCGATCCGTATGGGGGCTTCAGACTTACATTTTGAACCTTATGAGAAAATCTATCGGGTACGTTACCGGGTCGATGGGGTATTACGCCAGATTGCAACACCGCCGCTACAGCTAGCAACTCGTTTATCTTCACGTCTTAAAGTCATGTCGCAAATGGACATTTCGGAAAAACGTGTACCGCAAGATGGTCGAATCAAACTAAAATTATCCAAAAACAAAGCCATTGATTTCCGTGTCAACTCTCTCCCTACCCTGTTTGGTGAGAAGCTGGTACTACGTATTCTGGATCCATCCAGCGCGATGCTGGGAATTGATGCACTGGGTTATGAACCGGAACAAAAAGAACTGTTTATGCAGGCGCTGGACAAACCACAAGGAATGCTGCTGATCACCGGCCCGACGGGTTCTGGTAAAACAGTTTCTCTTTATACCGGTCTGAATATCCTCAATCGTGAAGATACCAATATTTCGACAGCGGAAGATCCGGTCGAGATTAACTTGCAAGGCATTAATCAGGTCAATGTTAACAATAAAGTTGGCCTGACCTTCTCTGCCGCACTGAAGTCCTTCTTACGTCAAGACCCGGATATCGTAATGGTCGGTGAGATCCGGGATCTGGAAACTGCCGAGATTGCGATTAAAGCGGCGCAGACCGGTCATATGGTGATGTCGACGCTGCATACCAATAGTGCGCCTGAGACTTTAACCCGTTTACGCAATATGGGGGTGCCTTCTTTCAATATTGCCACTTCGGTGAACCTGGTTATTGCACAACGACTGGCACGTCGTTTGTGTTCGCAATGCAAGAAACCTGCCGATATTCCGCAACAAAGTTTATTAGAAATGGGGTTTACCGAAACTGACCTGCAGCAGCCTGAGTTCCAAATTTATGAACCGGTAGGTTGCAATGAATGTCGCGAAGGCTATAAAGGTCGTGTCGGTATTTATGAAGTTATGAAGGTAACACCCGAAATTTCCAGAATTATTATGGAAGACGGCAATGCACTTGAAATTGCCGATGCTTCCGCACGTGCAGGTTTTAACAATTTACGCCGGTCAGGTTTAATCAAGGTGATACAGGGGGTGACTTCTTTACAGGAAGTCAATCGTGTCACCAGCGAATGATCGGGCGCTGATCTAAAATAAGGATAAAGGTATGGCAACAGTAAAGAAAGGCCAGATGATGCCGATCTTCAGCTATGAAGGAATTGATCGTAAAGGGGTAAAGATCAAGGGGGAATTGCCAGCAAAAAATATGGCTCTGGCCAAGGTCACCCTTCGGAAACAAGGCATTAGCATAAAAACCATTCGAGAAAAGAAAAAAAACATTCTCGAAGGCTTGATGAAGAAAAAAGTCTCGACACTCGATATTACAATTTTTACCCGACAGTTGGCGACCATGATGAAAGCCGGTGTACCGCTGGTTCAAGGCTTTGAAATTGTTGCAGAGGGCCTGGAAAATCCATCCATGCGTGAGGTCGTACTGGGAATTAAGGGCGAAGTTGAAGGTGGTAATACTTTCGCTGGAGCACTGCGTAAATATCCACAGTACTTTGACAACTTATTTTGCTCTTTAGTTGAATCAGGTGAACAATCTGGTGCGCTAGAAACCATGCTAGATCGCGTTGCGATTTACAAAGAAAAAAGCGAATTGCTCAAGCAAAAAATCAAAAAAGCCATGAAATATCCTATCTCAGTGATGATTGTCGCTTTAATTGTAACAATTATTTTGATGGTTAAAGTAGTACCCGTTTTTGAAGATGTATTCTCCTCATTTGGCGCAGACTTACCCGCTTTCACCAAAATGGTTGTAGCAATGTCTAAGTGGATGCAGGCCTATTGGTTTCTATTACTCATTTGTATCGGCATAATGATTACAGTATTTTTAGAAACTAAAAAACGCAGTAAAAAGTTCCGTGATTTCTTGGATAAAGTAGCGCTGAAAGCCCCGATTTTTGGTGATCTGGTTTATAAAGCCATTATTGCCCGTTATAGCCGTACCCTCGCCACCACTTTTGCCGCAGGTGTACCGCTAATTGATGCACTAGAATCCACTGCCGGCGCCACCAATAACGTAGTCTATGAGGATGCGGTGATGAAAATCCGTGAAGATGTTGCCACAGGCCAACAACTTCAGTTTGCCATGCGGGTCACCAACAAGTTCCCATCTATGGCGGTACAAATGGTCGCGATTGGTGAAGAATCAGGTGCGCTAGATGCCATGCTAGATAAAGTTGCCACGCATTATGAAAACGAAGTGGATAATGCGGTCGATGGCTTAACCTCGATGATGGAACCCTTGATCATGGCTGTTCTAGGTGTGCTCGTCGGTGGTCTAGTGATTGCCATGTACCTTCCAATCTTTCAAATGGGCTCAATCGTTGGCTAATCGGCAGGTTAAATATCTTGTTCAGTAATCTTATTTCTTATTTTATTCAAAACCCAACGGCGCTGTATATCGCAGTTGGGCTTTTTAGTTTATGTATCGGTAGCTTCCTGAATGTGGTGATCTACCGTACTCCCAAGATGATGGAAAAAGAATGGCGTACCGATTGCCAGATGTTCCTGCATCCGGAACAGCCGGTGATTGATGAAACTAAATTAAGTTTAAGCAAACCCGCTTCGACTTGTCCCAAATGTCATCAGCCAATCCGCTGGTACCAGAATATTCCCGTCATCAGCTGGCTGCTCTTGCGCGGCAAATGTGGCAACTGTCAGAATCCGATCAGTATCCGTTACCCATTCATTGAAATTCTGACAGCCGTCTGTGCACTCATGGTCGTCGAAGTATTTGGCCCGACTGTACAAATGCTATTTGGCCTGATCCTGACCTATGTACTGATTGCGCTGACCTTTATCGATTTTGACACCCAGTTATTGCCTGACCGTTATACCCTGCCCCTAGCCGCACTTGGTCTGGGCGTGAATAGTTATGCACTCTATACTTCCCCAAGCGCTGCCATCTGGGGGTATATCATTGGTTTTTTATGTCTATGGGTGGTGTACTACCTGTTTAAAATCATCACCGGTAAAGAAGGCATGGGTTATGGCGATTTTAAATTGCTAGCCGCTTTGGGTGCCTGGATGGGTCCATTATTATTGCCTTTAATTGTGCTGCTGTCTTCCCTGGTAGGTGCGATTATTGGCATCATCCTGCTAAAAGTCCGCAAGGAAAATCAGCCTTTTGCTTTTGGTCCTTATATTGCGATTGCCGGCTGGATTGCTTTTCTTTGGGGTGAACAAATTATGAAAGTGTATTTAGGTCAATAAATTGAAATTTGTACTCGGTTTAACTGGTGGGATTGGCAGTGGCAAGTCTGCTGCCAGTCAGTGGTTTGAAGCACAAGGCATCACGGTAGTCGATGCCGATGTGGTAGCACGTGAAGTGGTCGAAATTGGGCAACCTGCACTTATCCAGATTCAGCAGGTTTTTGGCGATTGGGTACTGCTTGCCGATGGCTCACTGAATCGTCGTGCCTTGCGTGAATATATCTTCCAATCTCCTGAAGCACGCAAGACTCTGGAAAGTATTACCCATCCGGCAATTCGCACTTCCATTATCCAGCAACTACATGCTGCGCAAAGTCCCTATGCCATTCTGGTTTCACCACTTTTATTTGAAACCAATCAGCATGAACTGACTCAGCATACCTTACTGATTGATGCCACCATCGAACTGCAAATTGAGCGGGCCTCACAACGCGACGGCCAGAATATCGAACAAATTCGCAATATCATTGCTGCCCAAATGTCCCGCGAACAAAAGCAGACCATGGCCGATGATATTGTCCTAAATGATGGTCATCTGGATCATCTCTATGCTCATCTCAGACTATTACATCAAAAATATTTAAACATGGCAGCCAGCTGAAGCATAAAAAAAACAGTCTGATTAAGACTGTTTTTTTTGTTCTGCTAATTTTCGGCTTAGACTGTCCTGATGCTGTAACCAGCGCCACGGCTGTAAGGCCCCAACTGCCATACCCATCAGGCCACACACCATGGCCAGGCTCAGCGCTTCATTTAATAAAGGCACCGCCAGAATCGCAGCAATAAATGGTGCAAGATTGGTAATACTACCGGCTTTAAATGCACCGAGACGCTTGATTGCTTCGACATAGCTTAAAGTGGCAATAATTACCACAAAAACCCCATGAAAGATGGTTTGAAACAATAAATGCTGGGGTTCTGGCACACTCAAATTTTTGGGTAAAAACAGCAGATAAACAGGTACGTAAACCACCGCTGACCAGATCGCGACACCGCTCATTGCCTGCCATGCAGTTAACTGATATTTCCGCAATAACACGGTAAAAATTGCCCAGAGTATTGCACTGATAAAAAATAGCCCATCCCCTGCCCCAAAGGCTACACCAGTTTCCCGATACATCAGCAGACTCATGATACAGAGCACCGCAATCATAATAATCAGGCTGGCCCAGGTATGCTTATCAAAAGCCTGCCCCATCAGGAAAAAAGCCATGATGGCAGTACAAATCGGAATACAGCCATTCAAGAAAATCGCGGCATGGGCGGTAGGCGCATAATGAAAGGCGCTATAGGCAAACAGACAGTAAATTACTCCGCCAATCATGGCCAGAATAAAGGGTTCTTTTTTCAGTAAAAAAGCCGCCTCCTTGCGATAGAGCAAGATCGGCATCAGAATCAGAAAAGCCAGAGAAAACCGCAGAGCCACGATATCCCAAGCACTGATCTGCCACAGCGCATTCAGACGGGCGGTTAAAGTAAAACCGCCCCAGATACACATGGTCGTCAGTAGAAAGACATAGCCTTGTGTACGATCTGACAATGCCATCATCAATTACAGGTTACGCTGACGGCAAGCTTCATACAGTGCCATACCGGTCGCCACACTGACATTCAGGCTTTGCAGATTACCCGCCATCGGGATATACACCGTCTGATCGCATTGGCTTTGTGTAATTGGACGTAGACCGGTATCTTCCGCACCCATCACCACACAGACACCAGTACCGGTGAAATCAAACTCCTGAATCGGCAGCGCTTTTTCATCCAGCATGGTACCAACCACACGAACATTAAAATCTTCTTTGATTTGACCCAAAGTACGTGCCAGATTGGTAACCTGAATGAATTTGACTTTGTCCGCACCACCTGCAGCCACTTTACGTGCTGTCGGGGTTAAAGTTGCAGAACGATCACGTGGCGCAATCACTGCCTCAACGCCCATTGCAGCGGCTGTACGGATACAGGCACCGAGATTATGCGGATCGGTAATATGATCCAGAGCCAATAACAACGCTTGAGGATTTGCGCTCAACAATGTCTCAAGATCTTTTTCATTCAGGGTCGGATGAGCACGAACTGCGGCTACGACCCCCTGATGAAACGGCTGACCGGCCAATTTTTCTAGTTTGTCACGGCTGGCTTGCTGCACACTGATCCCAAACGGTTCAGCCAGTTCCAGTACACGCTTTAAACGCTGATCATCGCGCCCTTTGAGAGTGAATAATGTCAAGACACGTTCAGGCTCAAGCTCTAACAATGACTCCACTGAATGTACGCCATAAAAATATTCAGGTTTTGCCATGAACGACCTCTAGATTAGTTATATACAAAAGAAAAATCCCGTAAAGCTGACTTCACAGGATTTCTATAGCTGATTAGTTTAACCGATTCGCACTGAAATTTCTTGCCCGGTTTGCACTGATCTTGAATCTGGACTTAACCTTCAAAATGGCAGACATAGTCCAGCACATCATCGGTTTCAATTTTAAAACGGCTATTGCCCGGCACATAGAAAGACTGTCCCGCACGGAACAACTCACTTTCTTCACTATCGCCAATCTGAACACGGCATTCACCTGAAACAATTTCCATGCGCTCAGGAACATGTGTTTCAAAGGTCAAGGCATTTTCTGATGGCAGAATGACACCCAAAGTTTTTTTGGTCCCGTCTTCAAATTGTACAATGTGGCTAATACACAACCCGCCGAAATATACATTAGATTTTTTAAGTACCGATACATGATCAAACTGAGCTGACATGCGATTTCTCCAGATAAAGCATTTTGTAATATTTTGATTGCTGTAGTTTAAATGTGCACCCTCAACTAATCAATCGAAGTTTGTCGGCGTCGATCAAATATTCTGTATCACCTGAACCCCTTCTATTTACAGCATGTTTTGGCCTGTATTTTGCTGATAGATAAACTTAAGTTTCGATCTGCACGCGCTCTTTTAAAAACAGGCTCAATTGAGTCTTTAATTTAAAGATTGGGGATGTCAAAAATATGAAAATCAGCAGTGAATTAACATACTTCTGAGTCAGCTTCTTGCGAAAATACAGTGAAATAAGCATATATGAATCGTTAAAATTTAAGATAGAATGAAATTGATTCGTCCTGATTTATAATAATCACAGCCATGTTGTGACCCAAATCCAACATCAGGCTATTTCAATCAAACTTTTCGCAGCCCGGATGCGTTTATGCTGACACATTTAACTCTGATCAATTTTGCTTTAGCCGAGCATCTTGCTATTGATATTGATAAAGGTTTTAACGTTTTAACCGGTGAAACCGGTGCAGGTAAATCCCTCTTACTGGATGCATTGTCTGCCTGTCTGGGTGAGCGAACCGATACCAATTATGTGCGTTATGGTACGGAAAAGGCGGATGTCACCGCCAGCTTCAACTATCAGGAACACAGTCCTGAAGCAGCCTGGTTGAAAGAGCATGAGCTGGATGATGAATCAGGTGAAATTCATTTACGCCGGGTGATTTTTGCCACCGGCCGTAGTAAGGCCTGGATCAATGGACGTCCGAGCAGCCTGTCTGAACTGAAAGAAATTGGGCGTTTACTAGTACAACTCTATAGCCAGCATAGTCAGCAACAATTATTAGAACCACCTTATCCGAAGCACTGGCTGGATCGTTATTATCATTTTTATGCGCCGGCTCAAGCAGTACGTGATGCGTATAGCACTTGGCAGAAAAATATTCGTCAGCATCAGGCAGCGCTAGATGCACAAGCGACCCGTAAGCAACGCATGGAAACCTTGGAACTGCAGCTAGAAGAACTGGAAGAAATTGTTCAGACGGATTATCAGGAGATTGAACAGGAATTTGACCGGCTTTCCCATCATGAAGCGATCATGCAGGACTGTGTCTATAGCCTGAATAGTCTGGATGAAGGCGAACAGAATATTTCCCAAGAACTGGCTTCCATTCTACGTCGCATGGAATCACATGCCGGTCGTAGCGAACAGCTTTCCGGAATTTACACCTCCCTGCTGAATGCCCAAAGCGAACTTGAAGATACAGCAGCGAATTTACGCCAGTTTATGGATCGGCAGAGTTTTGATCCGGAACGCATGGAAGTACTAAATTCGACTTTAGAAATCTTCCATCGTCTGGCACGTAAATATCGTACCCAGCCAGAATTACTCAAAGAAGAATATGAAGCCTGGCAAACCGAATTAGAACAGCTGCATCAACTGGAAGATCCGGAAACACTGGCTGAACAGGTCGCGGTTTCTTATCAGGAGTTTCTGGATAAAGCCCAACATCTGGATCAGATTCGCCGTGAAGCCGCAGCACCGTTAGCCAAGCAGCTCACTGAGCAGGTGAAACAACTGGCATTGCCTGAAGCGCATTTTGAGTTTAAGTTTGAGCCTTTGGAACAGCCATCTAGCGAAGGCCTGAGCTTTATCCAGCTACTTTTCACGGCCAATAAAGGCATTCCGGCACAGCCTTTGGCCCGGGTTGCATCAGGCGGTGAACTCTCGCGTATTGCGCTAGTGATGCAAGTCATGAATGCGGAAAAAACCGAAGCCGAAGTATTGGTCTTTGACGAAATTGATGTCGGGATTAGTGGCGGTACGGCAGAAATTGTCGGGCGTTTACTGGCCGATCTGGCCCAACATGTACAGATTCTGTGTATTACCCATCAGGCACAAGTAGCAGCACAATCTGATCAGCATCTACTGGTAAAAAAACAGCAGACTGATCCTGCCAGCAGCACAATCATCAACCTTGAAGAAAATGAAATTATTCAGGAGCTTGCTCGAATGACAGGCGGTGTGGAGATTAGTGAAACCACCTTGCAACATGCCCGCCAGTTACGTCAGCTAAAATTTCAGCAGGCTTGAGCTACTTGTAAAGCGACACATAAAAAATCCCTGCATTTAGGTCAGAGATTCTTTATGTGTTAAAAATCATTCGAACTAATATTAACTTACCATTTTACAGGTTGATCGCTTGAACCTGGCGTCATTTCATAGCCCGGTGATGAATCATAAGATTGACCAGTCTGCGACTGTACAGGCTGTAATTTTAAGCCCTGTAAAATTTCCGGGTTTAAGCCCTGAGCAATTTTATCCGCCGTACTGTCATTTAAACTATTGGTCAGAATATTCTGTGTCATTAAATTAGACAGAGTTCGATTGAAAGTGCCCGCTGCTACCACTTTACTGGTATTGGCTTCAATGACACGCCAGCTTAAACGCACTTGTTCAGCGCCGGCATTCAAACCATACATTTGCTGATGGCTGGCACTAGACAGATCATTAATTCGTCCCACCAGTAAATAGTCTGCTCCAACTTTCTGACCGATACGCGCCAGCTCATGCGGTGCACCATCCCAATACAGGAATGCATTTTCAGACTGCATTTCATCCAGATAATGACGATCTACCACACTCAACTGTCCGCTTTGAGCCAGATAATTTCCTAAAGTATCGGATAATTCCTGACTAAACTCATAGGCAGATGTGTCATTGGCCAGTCGGTTATTTTTCTCGGCCATCTGGAATGGCAATACTGCAATCCTGCGCAAATGCTGGTCTTGTACAGTCGATTCAAACTTCACCACATGTGCGCGAACTTTGGCACGGTAATTATTTTTTGCACCCGTCACACTCAGCACCTGAAACTTGGTCACTGAACCTGAACCTTGATTTGCCACACTAAAAACTGGTGAAACTTTACCGTTATAACTCCAGCCCTGATTATTCACCGATACAGAAACAGTCTCTTCATAATTCATTTGGGAAGAAACTGAAGCACCATTTACCGATTGCACAGCAATTAATAAGGCTTCAGAAATCGCCTGGTGTTGAGTTGGACCACTTCCACTGGCTTCTTTAACCACTTCTTTAATGGCTGCAAAGGCCGGAGCGCTCAACAATCCAGACAACAGGCCTGCAAGTAATATTTTTTTCATATTATATTCTTCTACAGTCACTGTGCCAAAAGCACAGTGACCTTCATTGAAATTACAGACCAAAAGTCGAGCGTTTGCCTGCCTTACGGATTTCTTTCTCGCCAGTCCACTCTACGATACCAGTTTGCAGGTTTTGCAATTTAAAAGTGAACTTGTAATACACATCACTCTTGCCACCGGCATTCTTCACAATACTCGACAAGTTGCCATTTAGCATAAATTCGGCACCAATATGACCACCGGCACGTACTGCTGTTGACTGGTTCACCATACCGCTTTGCTTTTGATAAGCTAGCTGCTGTGCCACCGCATTCACCGATTTCATATCAACAAAACGAAATTTTCCAGAATTGATTAGTTTGTTCTGAATACTGTCAGTAATCGATTCGGTATCGATATGTTCCTGGGTTTTGTTATGAATCCGATCAAGGACAATGACCGGACGGCGGTTTTGGGTCATTTGCACCACTGGCGGGAACATCAACATGTCATCCACCATTTTGGCTGCAATCATTTGCAAGTCAGTTGAACCAAAGTCTGTGGTTAAGGTTTCGACTGCTTGGGCATCACCATAACTTACTGAACCAGTAGAGGCACAGCCACTAAGCAGTGTCGTAGTTGCCAATGCGGCGAAAATCAATTTTGCGTTCATTTCAAGTCTCTCTTATTTTTTCAAATACACAACAACATCAACAGCAGATGGATTTGGCGCCAAGGACTGCACACCTTTGGTTTCACGTCCGGTTAACTGGATCGGCTTCCAGATGGCACCTTCAGGATTAACTTCCACACCTTGTGCATCCACCCAAACAATCTTGTAGCTAAAATCTTTATTGTTAAAACGGCGGTTTTTGATCGCGATTGAAGCACGCTTTAAATCACCAACCAAGCTCATATTCACACGTTCCACAAAGACTTCCGTAGTTAATACCGGATTATTGGTAATGGTGCGGATACTCATTTCATTATTGGCATTGGTTTGGGTAGATAAGGCATTCGGTGCGGTACAACCCACCATGAACAGCGCCCCTAAACCAAGTACAGCAAAGCTAAATTGACGTTTCATATTGTTCCCTTATTTATGATTAATGTGGAATGGTGCTTACACTAGCCGTAATTTTGTCATTAACATGATGGGCATAGACAAACACTGTTTGATTGGCTTTCACATCTAGGGTGACCGGAGAGCTAGATACACTCCCGCTAGAAAGTTGTAAATTATGTTTGCCCGGCGTTAAATTTAAGCGCGCAATCTGGGCATTACTCGGCAAGGTACTCCAGCCACGCAAGTCAGCACGCTCAGTCGCCATATTTAAGACGTTACCGGCAAGTTGACCAAACACACCAAACTGGTTACCAAGTTCTTTTTGTGCGGCATATTTTGCAGTGGCGCGCAGCACCTGACTGCTCACATTCGCCATAATTTTTTCTTTGAGGTCCTTGACGGCCAAAGCACCAATATCACTAATCACATAACTGTCTTGTAAAGCTTTATTATTGACTTTCACTTTCAGGCTAGTTGGTATCACATAGGTACTTGGTTCATAGGTCGCAAAAGCAATATTGATTAAACCGCCCGGTGTAGGGACATCAATTTTATTTTCCACCTTTTGCGGTACAATTCCCTGTTCGATAAATACAATCACCGGAACACTACCCTTCTTATGCTGTGTGACCAGTTGATCCAGACGTTTCACGTCTTCGGAAATTTGCTTATCTGGTTGTAACTCATAAGCTTTCTTATAATCAACCAAGGCATCATTGTATTCACCCAAGGTTTCCCATAAATTGGCTGCCATATAAAAAGCGTAGGCATTCTGATAGCTGTTCTTAATCTTGCCGGCTATGGGGTCCAGACCGACAAAAGCTTCATCCAGCACACTTAGATTCTTCTCTGCTTCCGTGTTTTTAGCTACTTTGTCTTTTTTCTTTTCTAGTTCTTTTTGGTGCAACAATTCGATTTCACGCTGGAGGCCCTGAGCCACGCGCATTTCTACCGCAGCAGCTTCCAGATCCTTTAAGAAAATATAGTTTTTAGCTTGGGAAATATGCGCCAGCACCTGCTCATGTGCTGGTACCAGATAAGGCACTACAGAGTCATTGCTGACCATGGCAAGAGCCTTAAACCCCATTCGGGACACACTAATTTTGGCCCGATTTTTTTGTTTTTCTAACAGCGTAAAGGCTTGCTTATAATAATCTCGGCTTTCTTCATATTGATGGTTGACTTGTAATAAGCGGGCTTGTTCAAGTAAATATAAAACTCCATCCTTTGAATCAGCTTTGTCCTTAAACTGAGTAATGAGGTTTTCAGATAAAGCGCTATTCAAATGACTACGGAAAAAACTACCTTCTTCATTATAACTACTAAATACTGCTGCCTGTGAAGTGACCGACACAGAAAATAGCGCAGAAATTAAAGTCCCTTTTAAAATATGATGCATAACAACCCCATTAAAAAAATAAATTAAAGATGAAAATTTCTGCGTTCTACGAACAAAGCAATATGGTTTCAATATGTATATTTTGTATAATAATTGAAATATTCTGTACAATATATCGCAAATTTATTACATAAATAAACAAATATTATAGTTTGTTATCTAATATTGACCATTTTTTAATCACTAGAAACTATGTATCGAAATATAGTTAGAGCTTAATTAATGAGCTGAGATTGTAATAACTTGCCTTTAGTTTTCAGATAAATTCGGCTTTGTTGCACAAAGATTTGAAATGCAAAGCGCCCCTAATTGAGCCAAATTTAAGGCGTAACTTGGGTAAGTGGTCGACCTAATTCCGTAAATCTGTTGAGGACTGCTACACGTGCATGAATTTCATTCACCTGACTAGGAAAGCTTCTTGCCATTAATTTATCGCCTAATAATTTGATGCAATGCATCTTGGTTTCCACCAAACTGCGG